>NZ_JBFAZX010000034.1:0-74991 GCF_040689395.1 Dactylosporangium sp. NPDC051484
CCCTCGCACACTCGGCGACATCGTCGCCGCAGCTCTGCATCTCACACACTTCGAATACCGGTACCTACCGCAATCTCGTTGAGATCACGTCAATGGAGGGCGGTCCGGGACGGAAACGGATTCCCCACGCCACACATGCAGCGTGGTCAGGTGGTTCATGATCTCACGGCCGACATCTTGAGGCTCATGTTCCCCGGCCAGTGGAAGTATCGGAGTGGCGGAAAGAACGGCAAGGGTCCCGACTTTGTCCACAGGCAAACCAAGTACGAAGTTGAGCTGAAGACGACCGGCGAGTTCAAGAGCCACGTGGCGAAACGTCCGAACGAACGCAAATCAGGATATGACAGCTGCGGATGGGCGCAGTACATCATCCACAATGACAAGTGAGGCGACGTGCAATTGCGCAACGGGTATCTTGGCGCCAGCGGCGAGCGCGTGGTCGGGGTCGACGTGGGCGAGTTCGTGGCGGGGGAACCGGTCGAGGACTTCTTCGCGTCGAGTGCGCGGTTCGAGCGCTGCACGTTCCGCGGGCTGCGGGTGGAGGAGTTCTCCGCGGGCGAAGGGACCCCGGCATCCGAGTACGTCGACTGCGTCTTCGACGGGCTGCGGGCCGATCTGCTGAATGGGCGGGCACGATTCGTGCGTTGTTCGTTCCGCGACATCCACATCGGCCGCGTCATCGGCCGGTCGATGTCCATGGTTGACTGCGTGTGGACCGGGGTGCTGGAGGAGGCAGAGTTTCGCGGCCGGGACGTCGGCGGCGACGGCGAGGAGAACGAATTCACCGGGAACGACTTCAGCGGTGCGGACCTCCAGCAGGTCTCGTTCCGATTCGGCATCGATCTCTCCGCTCAGCGTCTGCCCGACGGGCCTGAGTACGTGTACGTGTCAGACCTCCGGGCCGCGCTTACCGCAGCGCGGGAGGCGGCCAACGCCTATCCGCCGCAGCAGCTTGTGAACGCCGAAGAGTTGATCAGTCTCTGGGCGCGGGACCTCGAGTTCGGGCAGCGACAACTACTACTGCGCCGGTCACTCTGGGGAACCGACGACGCGGGCCGCGACCTGCTGGACCTGTTCGGCACGATGCGGTAGGCGCAATAAGGAGTCGACGACGCGCGAAGGGTCGGCAGTAGGACGCTGCAACGCACCGGGCGGCGGCTGACCCGATGCAGGCGGGCCGGCGTCCGCACGGACATGTCGGCTCGCGAATCCCGTCGGATCGCCGCGAACAGGTCAACCTTCGGCATCGGCACCATCGGCAGGCTCCCGTCCAGACGAGCCGATGCTCCCACCGGCAAAGGTGGGCCCGAACGCACGCGGCCCGTCGATGGCCGGTCCCGCACGGCAACGGGCTCCTGCTCGACGGTGGTCTCCGTCGTCATCTGGCGTCTCTCCCTTGATCGGTAGATCCGCCGTTATTTGTACAGTCCCCCACCAGTCCAGCCGATCGCGGGACTTCTGGGGGAAGATGTGCTCCGTGATCTTGGCCATTCCGGTCACTGCGGCGCTGATGGCGGTGGCGATCGCGACGAGGGCGATACCCCACCACGGCGCGTGGAGATAGACGAGCGCGGAGATTGCACCGACGGACGTGGTGGGAGCGCCCAGCGCTGTGACCCGGCTGATTCGGGAAGATCGGCGGCTCATCGGTGATCTCCCCGGTGCCTCGTCAGGGTCGACCACGAGGATTGGGCCATGCGTTCCTCTGCGCGCGCACCGCGGTGTTTGATGCGCTTGCGGAAGCGCCCCAGGCGCGCGCCGACCGCTCCGGGCGTGAGCCCGAGCTCGTTGCCGATCTCGACGTGGGTCATGCCGGCTGCGGTCATGGCGCGAAGGCCGTCTATGCCTTCTACGCCGGCGCCCCGGCAATCGCCTTCGTCAAGCAGTACCAGCAGTTCGGCATCGGCCTGCCGCTGTACGCGCCGGCGTTCCTGACCGAAGGCGCCGCGCTCGCCGCGGCAGGCCCAGCCGCGACCGGCATCACCACCATCGCCACCTACGACCCGACACTGCCCAGCCCCGGCAACGCCGAGTTCGTCACCGCAAGCAAGGCGGCCAACGGCGGCGCTACACCGAATCTGTACGTCGAGACGATGTACGCCGCGGGCTCGCTGCTGGACAAGGCCGTAGCAGGTGCCGGCGCCAACGCCACCTCGGAGTCGATCAACGCAGCGATCAGCAAGATCGGATCGGCATGCGCAAATGCGGTGAGGCTCCTGTCAAGTCATCGAACGTCTTGCGTGTCGATATTTTCTCTGGGTAGACTAATTCGGACGCCGGGGTGTTGGTGACACTGACGCGCGGCTCTGTACTGGACCGATGCCATCGCCTGCAATGTGAACTGGGGGCTAACTACCGTCAAAGCGTTGTTCGCGATGGTTTACTTGCGTCGGAACATAATTGGCGCCCAGCTTGTGCTGCCTGGCCGGGATGGCGGGACGCGTCATTTTCTTCGGTTCGGCGCTGTGTCCATTCATTGAATCTGTAGACATCTGTTTGTTGTGACAAACATCTGAGATCCGAACGCATCACTTGGTTCGGAGTTTCCATCATGCAGCCAGGCCGGGATTGTTTCCCGGCCTATTCAACCCTGTTCTGAAATGGATGCGGATGGCCGGACCGAGCACGTTCACCGAGACACTCACCCTCACCGCCGACAACCCTCTGTTACGCGGCCACGCCGTGCACGGAAGGCACCTCCTGCCTGGTGTCGGCTATGTGGATCTGGTGCTGCAGGTGCTCGGATGGCACGGTCACGCCCTGCCGGACGTCGAGATCCGGAACCTGACCATCCTGGCGCCGCTGGTCGCCGCAGCCGGCGAGGATGTCCTGGTCACCGTCGAGGGTCGTACCGCGCCGACGGGCGGGTGGCGGATCGAGGTCCGCAGTCGACGTCCGCAGGACACGGTGGACGTCCTGCACGCCGTGGTGGCGACCCGTCGAGGTACACCCCCGGTCTTCACCGAGCGGCTGCCGGTGCCGCTGACCGGCGTGGAACGGCGTACCCCGCTCGCCGACATCTACGCCCTGCTGCGTCGCTACGAGCTGGTCCACTCCGGCCTGATGAAGCTCGACGGTCTCGTGCATCACCGCCCCGAGGACTGGGTCGTCGAGCTGGAGCTGCCGGGGGAACACCACGACAGCGCGAGGGACTTCCTCTTCCACCCGGCGCTGTTCGAGGCCGGCCTGCTCGGCGGCAGCGTGAGCAGCCACCTGGAACGCGAACGCGAGGCCGGCGATGCCCTGTACCTGCCGCTGGTGTTCGAGTCGTTCCGGGCCGCCGCGCCGCTGGGCCGGCGTTGCTTCGTGCGCGTCCCGGTCGCGTCGATGAGCCTGGACGACGAACTCATCCGACTCACGGTCGAGTTCTACGACGAGGCCGGCCTCAAGATCGCAGAGGTCGGCCGGCTCGTGGCGAAGCGGGTCCGCAGCGTGTCCTCCCTTGACGTCCGTGATGCCACGGAAACGCCCGTGGCGGCGACGGCGGCTCCGGCAACAAAGTCCAGCTCGGACGTGACGTCGGTGCTGCGGGACCTGGTCGCGGCGCGCCTGGGAGTGCCCGCCGACGAGGTCCGGATCAATGCCGACTACTACCAGCTGGGCCTGAACTCCGCAGCCCTGGTGGGTCTGGTGGCCGACCTGGAGGCTCGGCTGGGCCTGGAGCTGTCCCCGACCGTCATGTTCGAGTACACCACGATCGTCGAGCTGTCGGCCTGGCTGCAGACCCGCGTCAAGCAGCCGGGCTCTGATCCGGTACCGGTGGCCAGCGCCGATGTGAGCGGTGAGATCGCCGCTCTGCTGGGCCTGCCGGTCGAGGAGGTCGATCCGGATGGTGAGCTGACCGAGCTCGGCCTCGACCTGGTGGGCCAGTCCGCGCTCGTGGAGCGCCTGAATCAGCGCTACGGCTGCGCGCTCACGCCCGCCACGCTCGTTGCCTTCCCGACGGCGCGGGGACTGTCGGCCCACCTCGCCGCGCTGGGCGGCGACCGGCCGGAGCCGGCGGACGGACACTCGCACCCGCTGCTGCACCGACGCGTACCCGCCAACGACGGCGCCGTGTTCGAGACGCACCTGGACGGCCGCGAACCGTACCTGCGTGACCATCAGGTGCGCGGCGACCTGGTGCTGCCCGGCGTCGCGCACCTGGAGATGGCGCGGGCTGCGGTGAGCGCCTTTCTCGACGTGCCGCCGGGTGGCGACGTCCGGCTGGAGAACGTCGTCTGGCTGCGCCCGGCGGTCGGCGGACCGCAGGGCCTGGACCTGCGGGTCGCCGTGCGCCGTGAGGCCGGCGACGGCGTGGAGTTCGAGATCACCACGTCGGGTGGGAGCGTCGTGTGCTGCCAGGGGCGGGCCCGCCTGGCCAGCGATGCCGAACGTTCCCGGTCCGCCCTTGACCAGGCGCGGGCCAGCTGCACCGGGCCTGGGGTGTCAGCAGCCGAGGTCTACGGGCTTTATGAACGCGTCGGCCTGGACTACGGCCCCGCCCAGCGTGCCCTCACCGGCCTGCGGACCGGCACCGACGCCGCCGGACGTCCCCAGGTGCTGGCTGAGCTGCGACTGCCGGCCGCCGCCGACCCGATGGCCGGATGCGTGCTGCACCCGGCCGTGCTGGACGCGGCACTCCAGGCCACGGTGGGCCTCTGGCTCGGCGGGCAACCGGGCCGGTCGGCCACTGCGGCCCTGCCGTTCGCCATGCGGGCGGTCGCGGTGTACGCGCCCACGCCCGCCAGTGGCCTGGCCTGGGTGCGCTACCAGCCGCGCAGCGGACCGGACGCGCCGCAGCCCCTGCTCGACGTGACCGTCTTCGACGAGCAGGGTCACGTGTGCGTCGAGCTCACCGGGTTGAGCAACCGTGCTCTCCCGGTGATCCCGGACGCCGGCAGCGCCACCCGTGACAGCGCCACCCGTGACAGTGTCACCGCCGACGCCGCCCACCACGACGGCGCTGCCCCCGATGTCGCTGCCAGCTTCGGTGCGGGCCTGGACATCGCGGTCATCGGCGTCGCCGGCCGTTACCCCGACGCCGCGGGCCTGGACGAGTTCTGGGAGAACCTGCGCGCCGGCCATGACAGCGTGCGTCCGGCCGGACGGTGGTCGCGCCAGTCCCAGCCAGGCGGGGCCGCCGAGGACTGGGGTGGCTTCCTCGACGGCATCGACCTGTTCGACCCGCAGTTCTTCCAGATCTCGCTGCGCGAGGCCGAGTACCTCGACCCGCACGAGCGGCTGTTCCTGGAGTGCGCGCACCACGTCCTGGAGGACGCCGGGTACACCGGAGAACTGCTCAACCGCACCAGCGGCACGGTCGGCGTCTTCACCGGTGTGATGTGGCAGGACTACCAGCTCCACGGCGCGCAGGCCCAGGAGCGGGGGCAGCTGGTGGGGCTGTCAGCGAGCGCGTCGTCGGTGGCGAACCGGGTGTCCTACAGCTACGGGTTCACCGGCCCGAGCATGGCCGTGGACACCATGTGCTCGTCCTCGCTGACCGCCATCCACCTGGCCTGCGAGGCGATCCGCAGTGGTCAGTGCGGCGCCGCCTTGGCCGGGGGCGTCAACCTCACCACACACCCCAACAAGTACCTGGTGCTGCGCCTGCGCAACTTCCTGTCCAGCGACGGTCGTTGCCGCAGCTTCGGTGCCGGCGGCGACGGCTACGTGCCGGGTGAGGGCGTCGGCGCCGTGCTCCTCAAGCCGTTGGCGCAGGCCCTGGCGGACGGGGACCACATCCACGCGGTGATCAAGGCGACCGCGGTGAAGCACGGCGGTCGTACCAGCGGTTACACGGTGCCCAGCTCCGTCGCGCAGAGCCGGGTCGTCGGCGAAGCCCTCGCCGCCTCCGGCGTCGACCCGCGCGCGGTCAGTTACATCGAGGCCCACGGCACCGGTACCCCGCTGGGTGACCCGATCGAGGTCGCCGGGATGGTACGGGCCTTCCAGGACGCGGGCGGCCTGCCGCAGGAGTGCGCGATCGGCTCGGTGAAGTCCAATATCGGGCACGCCGAGAGCGCGGCCGGTATCGCCGGACTCACCAAGGTGCTGCTGCAGATGCGGCACCGGCAGCTCGCGCCGAGCCTGCACGCGGAGACCCTCAACCCGCACATCGACTTGCGTGGCACCCCGCTGCGGGTGCAGCGCAGCCTTCAACCGTGGCGGCGTCCCGTCATCGATGGCCGGACGGTTCCCCTCGTCGCCGGTGTGTCCAGTTTCGGGGCGGGCGGCGCGAACGCGCACATCATCCTGACCGAGCCGCCGCAGGTTGCCGCGCCCACGCCGTTGGCGACGCAGCGGCCCGCCCTGCTGGTGCTCTCCGCGATGAGCGAGGCGCAGCTCGTCGAACAGGCCCGGCAGTTGCGGGACCGGCTGGCGCAGCTGACCGACGCGCAGCTGCCCGGTGCCGCGTGGACGCTGCAGGCCGGACGCATGGCGCTGCCGCAGCGCCTGGCTTTCTCGGCGGCGTCGCTGGCCGAGGCCGAGGCCAGGCTGGCCGAGTTCGCCACCGCGCCGCAACGGCCAGGGCCCTGGATCCGCGCGACCGCGCCCCTTGACCCCGTACCGGCGCAGGCGCAGCTGGCTGGTGCGCTCGACGAATGGCTTCGCGACGGCGCCGCTGACCCGCTGCTTGGGCTGTGGGCCGCCGGTACCCCGGTGCCCTGGGAGACGGTGCAGGCGGCCTACGGGGTACAACGGCCGGGGCGGGTGCCGCTGCCGGGTTACCCGTTCGCCCGCGAACGCTGCTGGATCGACCTCACCCCTGCCGGCCCCGCCGTCGAGGCTGCGCCGCCGACCGTGGTGGATGGCGAGACGGTTCTCCTGCGCCCCGGCTGGGTCGAGCGGGAGCTCGTCGCCGGGCCGCAGGAGTTCTCCACCCACCATGTGGTCGTCGTCGGGGCGCTGAGCGCGTCGGACCAGGACGCCCTGCGGGCCGCGTTGCCGCCCGGGACCGACTGCCACGTCGTCGACCTGCCCGACGCCGCGCTGGACCAGCAGTACACCGTGGCCGCGCAGGCGGTGTTCGCCCGGACCCAGCAGATCCTGCGTGCCGGGGTGCCACGTCCGGCGCTGTTGCAGGTGGCGCTGGTCATGCCGGCGGCCTCGGCCGCGCTGCGCGGGCGTTTGGCGTGCCTGCGTGGGCTGGTGGGGCTGCTGCGCACCGCCGGGCAGGAGCAACCACGACTGCACACCCAGCTGGTGGACTGCCTCGACGGGGCCTCGCCGACCACGGTCGCTGGCCGGCTGCGCGCCGAGGCCGGGTCCGGACCCGAGCCCGAGGTGCGCTACCGCGACGGCCGCCGGTACACCGCCGCGCTGGACGAGGTCGCCCAGGGCGGCACCTGGCCGTCGCCGTGGCGGGAGGCCGGCGTGTACCTCGTCACCGGTGGCGCCGGGGCGCTGGGGCGGATCGTTGCGGGCGACATCGCTGCCTCGGTGCGCGCGGCGACCGTGGTGCTGGTCGGCCGCTCCGCCCTGACCGAGGCGCAGCGCGCCGCACTCGACGCGCTGCGTGCGGCCGGACTGACCGTGCGGCACCGGCAGGTCGACATCGCTGACCGCGGCGCCGTAACCGGGTTGCTGGCGGAGGTCACCGCCGAGCACGGGCCGCTGACCGGCATCGTGCACGGCGCCGGCGTCATCGAGGACCGGCTCATCGTGGGGAAGTCCCCGGCCGAGCTGGAACGCGTCCTCGCGCCCAAGGTCGCCGGCCTGGTCAACCTGGACGAAGCCAGCCGGGACCAGCCGCTGGAGTTCTTCGTCTGCCATTCTTCGGCCAGCGGCGCCTTCGGTAACGTCGGCCAGGCCGACTACGCCGCCGCCAACGGGTTCCTGGACGCCTTCGCCGAGCACCGTAATGACCTGGTCGCGGCGGGCGAACGCCATGGCCGCACGGTGGCCGTGGGCTGGCCACTGTGGGCCGAGGGCGGCATGGGCGCGGGCGAGGCTGGCGCGCAGCGACGCAGCAGCATGGGTCTGACCCCGCTGCGCACCGACGACGGGCTGTCCGTACTGCGTCGGGCACTGAGCGACCCGGACGCCGCCGGTGCCGGCCGGCTGATCGTGCTGGCCGGTCAGCGTGCCGCGCTGGCCGAGCTGACCGGCCCCCGGCGACCGACCGCGCCCGCCGTGGTCTCGAACGACCCCACCCCGCAACCGGCGATCGAGGGGGACCGGTCACTGGAGACGGCGGCGCTGGGGCACTTGCGGCGTACCATCGCCGAGGTTCTCAAGCTCGCACCGCAGCGACTCGCGCCCGACGTCGCGTTCGACCGGTACGGCATGGACTCCGTGCTGGCCGTCACCGCCGTCACCCGGCTGGAGGAGACGTTCGGCCCGTTGGCCAGGACCCTGCTGTTCGAGCAGCCGACGCTGCAGGACCTGGCCGGGTACTTCGCGGCCGAGCACACCTCGACCGTGCGCACCCTGACCGGCGGCACCGACGTCGCCGCAGGGCCTCGGGCCGCCACGGCACGAGCATCCACCGTCCCGGGCGTGCGCCGCGCATCCGCGCCCGCCGAGCGCAGAGGTGAATCCATGGACGTCGCCGTGATCGGCATCGCCGGGCGCTACCCGCAGTCGGTGGACCTGGACACGTTCTGGTCCCACCTGCGCGAGGGGCGCGACTGCGTCACCGAGCCGCCGGCCGGGCGCTGGGGCGACGCCGAGCGGCGCGGCGCCTGGGGCGGATTCCTCGACGGGATCGACCAGTTCGACCCGGTGCTGTTCGGCATCGCGCCTCGCGAGGCGGCGGTGATGGACCCGCAGCAGCGGCTGTTCCTGGAGACGGTGTGGCAGCTGCTGGAGCAGTGCGGGCTCACCCAGGAGGCCATCGAACGGCAGTACCACCGGCGGGTCGGGGTGTATGTCGGGGCCGCGTACCAGCTGTACCGGGCGGAGAGCACCGACCGGACGCTCGCGGCGCTGACCTCGACCGCCTCGTACAACCTCATCGCCAACCGGGTCTCGCACTTCTTCGGGCTGGAGGGACCCAGCCTGGCGGTGGACAGCATGTGCACCTCCTCGACGATGGCCATCCACCTCGCCTGCGCCGACCTGCAGCGTGGCGACGCTGAGTTGGCGGTGGCCGGCGGGGTGAACCTGGCCGTGCATCCGGACAAGTTCCTCGCGCTGGCCGAGATGCGGATGCTGGGTACCCACCCGGGCAGCCGCAGTTTCCGCAGCGGCGACGGTTACCTGCCGGCCGAGGCGGTGGGCGCGGTGCTGCTCAAGCCGCTGGACGCGGCCCAGCGCGACGGTGACGTGGTGCACGCGGTCATCAAGGGCAGCGCGGTGGTGCACAGTGGGCACGCCAACGGCTTCCTCACCCCGAGCCGCCGGGCCCAGGTGAACGTCATGCGACAGGCACTGCAGCGGGCCGGTGTCACGGCGGACACCATCGGGTACGTCGAGTCGTCCGCCAACGGTACGGGGATGTCCGACGAGATCGAGGTCAGCGCCCTGCGCAGTGTGTTCGACGGGGTGGCCGAGCCGGTGATCGTGGGTTCGGTGAAGTCGAACCTGGGGCATCCGGAGGCGGCGTCGGGGATCGCGCAGCTGACCAAGGTGGCCCTGCAGCTGCGCAACGGTGAGCTGGCACCGCTGACCGGCGTCGGCTCCGCCAACCCGAACATCGAGCTGGATGGCAGCGCGCTGACCCTGTGCGAGCGGTTGTCCGCCTGGCCGCAGCGCCACGACCCGCAGGGCAACCCGCTGCCGCACCGCGCATTGATCAACTCTGTGGCCGCCGGTGGCAGCCATGTCACCCTCGTGGTCGAGGCCGCGCCACCCACGCCGCAGCCGGCACCGGAGCCGGTGGCCGGGCCACAGCTGGTGGTGATGTCCGCCGCCAACGCGGCCCGGTTGCGCACGGCCGTGCACCGGCTGCACGACTTCCTCGACCACGGTGACCCGGTCAACCTCGCGGACCTTGCCTACACCCTGCAGGTGGGTCGGGAAGCGTTGGCCGAACGGCTCGCCGTGGTGGTCTCCTCCGTCGAGGAACTGCGCGACCTGCTGGCCAGCCACCTGAGCGGAACCGGTAGGTCCGGCACGGTGCTGCACACCGGCAACACCGAGACCGCGGCCTCGCCGCTGTTGGCGGCGCTCGACGGACCCCGGGGCCAGGCGTTCCTCGCCGCCCTGGTGGACGACCGAGACCTCGACCAGCTTGCCCAGCTGTGGGTGAGCGGGGCGAGGATCCCCTGGCGTGGGTTGCACCCGCAGCCCCGGCGCCTGCTGGCGTTGCCGGGCACCGCCTTCGACCGACGCAGCTACTGGTTGGGTCACACCAGCGCATCCCAGCCCGCGACCGCGGAGCCGTCCATTGCTGGCGTGGACTGGCCCGACGCCGCCACCACCGTGGACTCGCCCGAGCTGGAGCCGGAGGCCGCCGTCGCTGTGGACGCGGGGGAGGCCGAGAAGGAACGCGTGGTGCTGGCCGTCTGCGCCGAGCTGCTGGGCTTCCCGCTTGACGAGATCGGCCCCGGCGACAGCTTCCTCGCGCTCGGGGGCCACTCGCTGCTGACCCACAAGCTCTCCGCGCTGCTGCGCGAGCGCGGCCTGCACTGCGACGCGGCCACCATCCTGCAGGCCGGTACCCTCGCGGCCATCGCCGTGGCGGCGCAGCCCGTCGGTGACGATGCCGGTGTGGTGCCGGCGGTGGACGCCGCCGCCACGCCGCTGGTTGAGCTGACGGACGAGGAGAAGGCGGCGATCCTCGCGGCGGTGCCGGGCGGCGAGGCGAACCTGCAGGACGTGTACCCCCTCGCCCCGTTGCAGGCCGGCATGTTCTTCCACCACGTGCGCGACGCCCACGACCCGTACGTCTCCTCCGGTCTGTTCTCCTTCGCAAACCGCGAGCGTCTGGACGACTTCGCCGAGGCGTTGCAGGCGGTGATCCTGCGCCACGACGCGCTGCGTACCGTGATCCTGTCTGACGGGTTGAGCGAGCCGGTCCAGGTCGTGCTGCGGCACGCGCAGCTGGCTGTGGAAGAGGTCGAACTCGACGCGCGGACGCCCGCCGCGCAGCAGTTGGCCGAGATGCTGCGCGACGCCCCCCGCATTTCGCTGGACCAGGCTCCGCTGATCCGGCTGCGACGCGCCCGGCACCCCGGCACCGGCGTGTGGCACGCGGCACTGACCCTGCACCACACCATCCACGACGCCTCGTCGTTGGGTCTGCTCTTCGCCGAGATCGTCGCGCACATGCAGGGCCGGGCGGACACGCTGCCGGACCCGGTGCCCTACCGGAAGTTCATCGAGCACACCCGGCAGCGCTCGGCGCGGCTGGATCCCGCCCCGTTCTTCAACGGCATGCTCGGCGACGTCACCGAACCGACAGTGATCTTCGGGCTGCAGGACGTGCACGGCGACGGCCGGGACATCGTGGAGGCCCGCCGAGCGATCGATGACGAGTTGGGCCGGCGGATCCGGGACCTGGCGTCGAAGCTGCGCACCAGCCCGGCGACCCTGTTCCACGCCGGTTGGGCGCTGACCGTCGCCGCCTGCGCCGACCGGGACGACGTCGTGCTCGGCACGGTGCTGTCGGGACGCCTACAGGGACCGGCCGGTATGCAGCGGATGCTCGGCACGTTCATCAACACCCTGCCGATGCGCCTCAACCTCACCGGCCTCACGGTCCGGGATCTGGTACGCCAGACCGAGTCGCTGCTGAACGGCCTGGTGAGCCACGAGCAGGTCCCGCTCACCGAGGCTCGCGCGCACAGCGGTCTGCCCGGGGCCGAGATGCCGTTGTTCAACGCCATCTTCAACTACCGGCGGGTGCCGGTCGACGAGAGCATCGAGGGACTGCTCGACCGGGTGGGCATCACCCCCCTGTCCGGGGTCTTCGAGCACAGCAACTACCCGGTGAGCGTCTCCGTTGACGACCTCGGCCGGGAGTTCCAGATCGACGCGCTGGTGCACCGCT
This sequence comes from Dactylosporangium sp. NPDC051484, assembly GCF_040689395.1. Lineage (NCBI taxonomy): Bacteria > Bacillati > Actinomycetota > Actinomycetes > Micromonosporales > Micromonosporaceae > Dactylosporangium > Dactylosporangium sp. NPDC051484. Next base: position 11,918 of record NZ_JBFAZX010000034.1, read on the forward strand.
CCCAGGACGCGAACGTGGTCGTGGACTGCCTTGAGGCCGTCATGGTGTCGCTGCTTGACGCCCTGGGCGATGAACAGGGCGCCGAGCGCCCGGCACTGCAGCTGTCCGTCCTGCCGCCGGCGATGTACCGCCGGGAGACCGCCGAGTTCGCGTGGGAACCCGTACGACGGCCCGACCTTGGTGGTTCGGAGCGGTTGTTGCAGGTGTGGTTTGAGGGGGTGGTGCGTGAGTGTGGTGATGGTGTGGCGGTGGTGTGTGGTGGTCGGGGGTTGAGTTATGGGGAGTTGAATGTTCGGGCGAATCGTTTGGCGCGGTGGTTGCGTGGGGTGGGGGTGGGTCGGGGTTCGTTGGTGGCGTTGTGTTTGGGGCGTAGTGAGTGGTTGGTGGTTGCGGCGTTGGCGGTGGTGAAGGCGGGTGGTGCGTATGTGCCGTTGGATCCGTCGGCGCCGGTGGCGCGGTTGGGTCATGTGGTGGGGGATGCGTTGCCGGTGGTGGTGTTGGTGGATGGTGGTTTGCCGGTTGGTTTGGATGTGGGTGGTGCGGTGGTGGTGGATGTGGTGGGGGATGCGGGTTTGTGGGTGGGGTTGTCGGGTGAGGATGTGGAGCCGGTGGTGGGTGCGTCTCCGTCTGATGTGGCGTATGTGATTTATACGTCGGGTTCGACGGGGTTGCCGAAGGGGGTGATGGTCGAACACCGCAACGTCGTGCGGTTCTTCCTCGCCGCCCAGGAGTGGTTCAACTACCGGCCCGGGGACGTGTGGACGCTGTACCACTCGTTCGCGTTCGACTTCACCGTCTGGGAGATGTGGGGCGCGCTGCTGCACCGCGGCCGTCTCGTCGTCGTCACCAAGGACGTGGCCCGCAACCCGCTGGACTTCTACCAACTGCTGTGCGACGAGGGCGTCACCGTGCTGGGTCAGACGCCGACCGGGTTCGGGCAGCTGATTGCCGCGCAGGGCGACAACGGCGCGCCACACAAGATCCGCACGATCGTGCTGGGCGGTGAGGAACTGGACGCCTCGCCCTTGAGCCCATGGTTCGCCCGGCCGATCAACGACGGCACCGAACTGATCAACATGTGGGGTACGACGGAGACGACCGTGGTGACCACCTATCGGGCCGTGACCGAACCCGACACCCGCCTCACGACCCGGCCGATCGGCCGGCCCATGCCGGGCCTGAGCGTCTATGTCCTGGACCGCCACGGCAACCCGGTGCCGACCGGGGCCGTGGGTGAGCTCGTCATCGGTGGCGAGGCGACCTCCCGTGGGTACCTCAACCGGCCCGAGCTGACCGCACAGCGGTTCCTCCCGGACCCGTACTGCGACGCGCCGGGCGCGATGATGTACCGCACGGGCGACCTGGGTCGGCGGTTGCCCGACGGCTGCCTGGAGTTCCTCGGCCGCAACGACGGCCAGATCAAGATCCGTGGCTACCGGATCGAACTCGGCGAGATCACCACCCGACTCAACGAGCACCCGGCCGTTGGCGAGGCTCGCGTGGTCCTGCGCGGTCAGGGCGACGACCGCCACCTCGTCGGGTACGTCGTACCGTCCGAGCAGGTGGCCCGGCCGGTACGGGAGATCGCGGCGCTGGCCCGCACCGAACCGCAACTGCTGGAGCATCTGCACGAGTTGCCCGACGGGCTGCCGGTCTTCGACCCGGAGCACAGTCGCACGCAGCACCGTTACGGTCAGATCTTCACCGACCTGTGCTACCTGCGGCACGGCATCGCACTCGACGACGGTGACCAGGTCGTGGACGTCGGCGCCGGCAGCGGACTGTTCACGCTGTTCGCCGGACGGTACTGCCCCGGGGCGACGCTGTACGCGTTCGAGTCGGCACCGCACCGCCTGGACGCGCTGCGCCAGTCGCTCACCGTGCACGGCCTGACCGCCCGGCTGTTCGACGATGAACCGGCCGACCTGCTGGCGGCCACCGGGCTGGAGCGGATCGACCTGCTGCGGTTGGACGCGGACCGCGCCGGCCTCGACGTGCTGGCTGGCATCACCGGCGCGAACTGGCCGCGCGTGCGGCGGTTGGTCGTGGAACTGTCCGACGCTGACGGCCGGCTCAAGAAAGCCGTGACGCTGTTGGAGGAGCACGGCTTCGACGTGGTCACCGAGCAGGACGACCAGCCGCCGAATGACGCGCCGCACTACACCGTCTACGCCCGACGTCCGGATGATCCGGGGTCGCCGCCGCGGGCCATGCCGGCAGTGCCCCGCTGGCCCAACGAACGAGTGCTGCGGGAGGAGGTGGACGCCGCGCTGCGCGCCGCGCTGCCGCCGTACATGGTGCCCTCCGGGTATGTGGTGCTGGACAAGCTGCCGCTGACCGGCAACGGCAAGCTCGACCTCGCCGCGCTACCCGCCCCGAACCTGGCGCGGCGTGCCGATGGTGGTGACAACGCCGCCCGTACGGAGGCGGAGCGGGTCGTGTCCGCGGTCTGGGCCGAATTGCTGGGCACTGATGCGGGGCAGGTCGGCACGGACACCAACTTCTTCGAGCTGGGCGGCAACTCGCTGCTGGTGATCCGCATGGTCAACATGATCAAGCAGCGCACCGGGGTGGAGTTGCGGGTGCACACGGTCTTCGACGCGAAACGGCTGGCCGATCTGGCGGCCGAGGTGGAGCGCGCCACCGCCGGCTCGCGGACCGACGGGATCGTTCTGGACACGATCAGCGACAGCATCAGCCTCGTCGAGGGCATGAGCGACGCGGAGTTGGACGCCCTGGACATCGATGACGCCGACCTCGGCGTCGAGCGTTGAGCGGAGAGGTCGAGATGAGCACGTCGCAGGAGCCCAGCGGCCATGAGCTGATTCGCAAGATCCAGGCCATGCCCGCCAAGCGGCAGCGTGCCGTGATCGTGCTGCTGCGCAAGCAGGGTGTTGATCTGTCCGCACTGGACTTCATCCCGCGTGTGCCGCGCAGCGAGGACGAGCCGCTGCCGCTGTCGTTCGCCCAGCAGCGGCTATGGTTCCTGGCCCAACTTGAGGGCACCAGCGCGTACTACAACGTGCCGATGGCGATGCGGCTCACCGGCCCGCTGGACCGTGCCGCGCTGCGCCAGGCCCTGCATGACCTCGTCGAACGCCACGAGGCGTTGCGTACCCGGTTCGTGGACCGCGACGGCGTGCCGTACCAGCGCATCGACGCCGACGCCGGTTTCACCGTGCGCGAGCTGGACGTGGCGGATCCGGCGCAGGTGCGTGAGGTGTGCCGGCAGGAGATACTCACCCCGTTCGACCTCGCCCACGACTCGCTGATCCGGGCCCTGCTGGTGCGCCAGAGCGACGACGAGCACGTCCTGATGGTGACGATGCACCACGCCGTGTCGGACGGCTGGTCGGTCGGGGTGTTCTTCCGTGAGGTGACCGCGCTCTACGAGGCCCACTGCGCCGGGGTCGAGGCCGCGTTGGCGCCGCTGCCGGTGCAGTACGCCGACTTCGCGCAGTGGCAGCGGCAGTGGCTGGCCGGCGACGTGCAGACCCGCCAGGTGGAGTACTGGAAGCAGCAGCTCGCCGGCGTGGACACCACGCTGACCCTGCCCACGGACCGGCCCCGCCCACCGGTGCGTAGCCACGACGGCACCCGTGAGTTCTTCCAGTGCCCGCCGGACCTGCTGGACCGGCTGCGCGACCTCAGCAAGCAGCACGACGTGACCCTCTACATGACGCTGCTGGCCGCGTACTGCGTCGCGTTGCACCGCTACACCCAGCACAGCGACATCGCCGTCGGCACCATCCTGGCCAACCGCAACCGGGCCGAGGTGGAGGGGCTCATCGGCCTGTTCGCCAACACCGTCGTGATGCGCAACGACCTGTCCGGTGATCCCACCGTCGCCGAGCTGCTGGCGCGGGTGAAGCAGACCGCGCTGGCCGCCTACGACCACCAGGACGTGCCGTTCGAGGCGGTGGTTGACGCGCTCGGGGTGGAGCGCAGCCTCAGCTACTCGCCGGTGTTCCAGACGGTGCTGGTTCTGCAGGAGACCCAGGCGCGGCAGCTGACGCTCGGTGGTCTGCGGGTGACCCCGGTCGACGTCGACTTCGACGTCGCGAAGTTCGACCTGACCCTCGACCTGCGGGAGACGCCGGCCGGCCTGGCCGGGGCGGTGGAGTTCAACACTGCGCTGTTCGACCGCACCACGATCCAGCGGTTCATTCGCCATTACCGCAATCTGCTGGCTTCGATCGCCGACACCCCGGACGAGCGCATCTCCCGGTTGGCCATGCTTGAGCAGTCCGAACTGGACGAGCTGACGCACTCACCGGAGGCACAGCCCGTTGGTTCGGAGCGGTTGTTGCAGGTGTGGTTTGAGGGGGTGGTGCGTGAGTGTGGTGATGGTGTGGCGGTGGTGTGTGGTGGTCGGGGGTTGAGTTATGGGGAGTTGAATGTTCGGGCGAATCGTTTGGCGCGGTGGTTGCGTGGGGTGGGGGTGGGCCGGGGTTCGTTGGTGGCGTTGTGTTTGGGGCGTAGTGAGTGGTTGGTGGTTGCGGCGTTGGCGGTGGTGAAGGCGGGTGGTGCGTATGTGCCGTTGGATCCGTCGGCGCCGGTGGCGCGGTTGGGTCATGTGGTGGGGGATGCGTTGCCGGTGGTGGTGTTGGTGGATGGTGGTTTGCCGGTTGGTTTGGATGTGGGTGGTGCGGTGGTGGTGGATGTGGTGGGGGATGCGGGTTTGTGGGTGGGGTTGTCGGGTGAGGATGTGGAGCCGGTGGTGGGTGCGTCTCCGTCTGATGTGGCGTATGTGATTTATACGTCGGGTTCGACGGGGTTGCCGAAGGGGGTGATGGTCGAACACCGCAACGTGGTGCGACTGTTCACCAGCACCGAACCCTGGTTCGGCTTCGGACCCACCGACGTGTGGACCCTGTTCCACTCGTTCGCGTTCGACTTCAGCGTCTGGGAGATGTGGGGCGCGCTGCTCTACGGCGGCCGCCTGGTCGTGGTGCCGCACGAGACCACCCGCAACGTGCGCGAGTTCTATCAGCTGCTGTGTGACGAGGGCGTCACGGTGCTCAACCAGACACCCAGCGCCTTCGGGCAGCTGATCGCCGCGCAGGGCGACGACGGCGCCCCGCACAGCCTGCGCACGGTGATCTTCGGTGGGGAGGCGCTGGACGTCTCGGCGCTGCGCCCATGGTTCGCCCGGCCGATCAACAACGGCACCGAACTGATCAACATGTACGGCATCACCGAGACGACGGTGCACGTCACCTACCAGGTGGTGACCGCGGCCGACACCGCCAACGCGGTCAGCCCCATCGGTCGTCCCCTGCCTGACCTGCGTGTCTACCTGCTTGACCCGCAGGGCGCCCCGGTGCCCACCGGTGCGGTCGGCGAGATGTACGTCGGTGGCGAGGGCGTGGCCCGGGGCTACCTCAACCGGCCCGAGTTGACCGCCCAGCGGTTCCTTGAGGACCCGTTCCGTGGGGTGCCCGGGGCCCGGATGTACCGCAGCGGGGACCTCGCCCGCCGCACGGCCAGCGGAGCGCTGGAGTACCTGGGGCGTAACGACGACCAGGTGAAGATCCGCGGCTACCGCATCGAACTGGGCGAGATCTCCGCACAGCTCAACGAGTACGCCGGGGTGCGTTCCTGCGCGGTCGTGGTGCGTGAGGATCACCCCGGCAACCGGCAACTCGTCGCGTACGTCGTACCCGCTGATGACCGGGCCGAGGCGCAGCTGCGCAGCGGCCTGGACCGGCACGCGCGGCGGGCCCTGCCCGACTACATGGTGCCCGGCGCCTACATGCTGCTTCGCGATCTGCCGCTGACCACGAACGGCAAGCTCAACCGCGCCGCGCTGCCGGCACCGGATATGGACGCCTACACGTCCCGGCAGGAGCGGCAGTACGCCCCGCCCGCCACGGACACCGAACGCGCGCTGGCGGCGGCGTGGGCGAAACTGCTGGGCTTCGACGCCGACCGGATCAGCCGGCACGACAACTTCTTCACCCTCGGTGGCCACTCGCTGCTCATCACGGTCCTGGTCGCCCAGCTGCGCGAGGTCGGACTGCACCTGAGTGTGCGGGACCTGTTCACCGAGCCGACCCTCGCGGGCCTGGCCGCGCTGATGGACGGACAGGCCGGCGGCGGTGACGCCGACACATCCACCACCACGACGCACGCGCACGGAGGTGCCGGGTTCACCGTCCCGCCCAACGCCATTCCGGACGGGGCCCGCCAGCTCACCCCGGACATGCTGCCCCTGGTCCGGCTGCGTCCGGAGCATCTGGACACCATCGCGGCCCGGGTTCCCGGCGGCGCCGCCAACATCCAGGACATCTACCCGCTGGTACCGTCGCAGGAGGGCATCCTCTTCCACTACCTGATGGACCCGGAGCGCGACCCGTACGTGATGTCGGTGGTCTTCACCGCCGAGAATGAGCAGGCGTGTACCGCGTTCGTCGAGGCCCTGCAGCTGGTGGTCGACCGCAACGACGTGTTGCGCACCGCCGTGCTCACCGAGGGTCTACCGGAGCCGGTGCAGGTCGTGTACCGCACGGCGACGCTGCCGGTGAACCGCATCGAGCTGGACGGTGACGCCACGCAGGACACGCAGCAGCGCGCCCGGAGGCTGCTGGAGCGCCCGAGCGACCTGGTGCCGGACCGGGCACCGATGCTGACGGTCCGCGTCGCCCCGGATCCTGACTCGCCGCGGCGTTACCTGCTGGTCAACTTCCACCACCTCATCGAGGACGCCACCTCGCTGCGGCTGATCGTCAACGAGGCGGTCGCGCACATGTCCGGCCGCGCTGACCTGCTGATCCCGCCCGCGCCGTACCGGGACTTCGTCGCGCACACCCTGCACCAGCTGCGCAGCGGGGACGCGGAGCGGTACTTCCGCGCCGTCCTGGGTGACGTCGTCGAGCCGACGGTGCCGTTCGGCCTGTCCAACGTGCGTGGCGATGGACGGCGTACCCGGAAGCCGCGCCGGTCGTTGCCGGCCGAACTCACCCGCCGGCTGCGGGCCGAGGCCGCCCGGCTCGGCCTGAGCCCGGCATGGCTGTTCCACGCCGCCTGCGCCCGGGTGGTGGCCGCCGGCAGCGGGCGTGACGACGTGGTGTTCGGCACCGTGATGTCGGGGCGCCTGCAGGGCATCGCCGGTGTCGAGCGGATGCTGGGCAACTTCATCAACACCCTGCCACTGCGGGTACGCCTGGCCGGGCGGACCGTGCGCGGGCTGGTCGACGAGGTCGCCTTCGGGCTGCGGGAACTCATCGCCCGCGAGCAGTCCTCGCTGAGCCTGGCCCAGCGGTGCAGCGGCCTGGACGCCGACACCCCGCTGTTCAGCGCGGCGATCAACTTCCGGCACTTCGAGCCGGCGCCCGGTGGCGACGCGCCCAGCCTGGAGGAGCAGGGGATCAGTTGGTTGGCCTTCATGGACCGCACCAACTACCCGATGGGCCTGTCCCTGGACGACCTCGGCGACGAGCTGTCGCTGACCGTGCAGATCGAGGACGCGGTCGAGCCCGAGATGCTGCTGACCTACGTCGAGACGGCGCTGGCCGGCATCGTTGACTCGCTCGCCGCCGACGACGGGCGCGGCACCCGGGCGCTGGACATCGACGTGCTGCCCCCGGCCGAGCGGCAGCGGCTGCTGAGCGTGGCCCGTGGCGCCTGCCCGCCGTACCCGCAGGACTCGACCCTCGCCGAGTTGTTCGAGGAGCAGGTGGCCCGCCGTCCCGAGGCGCTCGCCGTGCGGCATGGTGAGCAGCGGTTGACCTACGTCGAGCTCAACGCCCGGGCGAACCGGGTGGCCCACCGCCTGCGTGCCGCCGGAGTCGGTCCGGATGTGCTCGTCGGGTTGTGCGCCGACCGGTCACCGGACCGGGTGGTCGGGATGCTGGGCATCCTCAAGGCCGGCGGCGCCTTCGTCCCGATCGACCCGGACTACCCCGAGCCGCGCATCCGGGCCCTGCTCGACAGCTCCGGGGTGCGCATCGTGGTGGGGCAGTCCCGGCTGCCACGCGCACCGTTCGAGCGGGTCGACCAGGTGGTGCACATCGACACCGACGAGGTGGTCGCGGCGATGCCGGCGCACAACCCGTCCCGCGCCGAGGCCGGCGTGACGTCGCGGCATCTCGCCTACGCCATCTTCACCTCCGGCTCCACCGGCCGACCCAAGGGTGTGCTGGTGGACCAGCGGGCCGTGGTGCGGCTGGTGCGCAACCCCGACTACTTCACCGCCGACGAGAACACCGCGGTACTGCACCACTCGTCGGTCTCCTTTGACGGCGGCGCGCAGGAACTGCTCACCCCGCTGGTGTGCGGCGGGGTGCTGGTACTGCACGACGGCGACGCCAAGGACCCGGCGCAGCTGCTGGACTGCGTGCGGCGTCAGGGCGTGAACACCATGCTGTTGTCGGCGGCCTTCCTGCCGGTGTTCGTGGAGTCCGCCACCGGCCGGGACCTGCCGCTGCGTTACCTGGCGGTGGTGGGCGATACGTTCTCCGCCCGCGACGTGCGCCGGCTGTACGCGGCCCAGCCCGACCTGCGCATCGTCAACGGCTACGGCCCGACGGAGAACGGCATCGCCTCCACGTACCACGAGATCCCGAGGGACATCCCCGAGGACGCCCGCGTGCCGATCGGCCAGCCGGTGCCGCACACGATCGCGTACGTCACCGACAGTGAGCAGCGCCTGGTGCCGGACGGGGTGATCGGTGAGCTGTGCCTCGGCGGTGCCGGGCTGGCCCGTGGTTACCTCAACGACCCGGAACTGACGGCGGCGCGGTTCATCCCCGACCCCTTCAGCGACGACCCGGACGCCCGGATCTACCGCACCGGTGACCTGGTTCGCCGCCTGCCCGACGGCACCCTGGAGTTCCGTGGCCGCGTTGACGACCAGGTCAAGGTGCGTGGTTTCCGGGTCGAGCCGGGTGAGGTCGAGACGGTGCTGCAGGCGCACCCGTCGGTGCACAGTGCCGTCGTGGTGCCGCGCACGGACGGCGAAGTGCACGCCCTGACCGCCTACGTGCGCCCCGCCGACGACTGGTTGGAGTCGGCCGCCGCGCAGCAGACCGCCGAGCACCTCGGGCAGTGGCAGCGGCTCTTCGAGGATCAGTACTCGCACGGTGACGACAGCGTCCCTGACGACCTGAAGCTGGCCGGCTGGGAGAGCAGCTACACCGGGGAGCCCATCCCCGAGCCGGAGATGCGCGAGTGGATCGATGGCACGGTCGCCCGCATCCGCGCGCTGCGCCCGAAGCGGCTGCTGGAGGTCGGCTGCGGTACCGGCCTGCTGCTGCTGCGCTACGCGGGGGAGTGCGAGGCCGTGCACGGCATCGACATCTCCGCCGCGGCCCTGCGGGACCTGGACCGCAGCGCGCGGCGACGCGGCTGGTCCCACGTCACCCTGCGCCAGGGCGACGCGCTCACCGCCGGGCAGGAGGGTGAGCAGTTCGACGTGGTGGTGCTCAACTCGGTGGTGCAGTACTTCCCCAGCCGCAACTACCTGGACGAGGTCATCGCGCGGATCCTGCCGCTGGTCGCCGATGGTGGGCGCATCGCGCTCGGCGACATCCGCAACCTGGATCTGTTCTCCGCGCACGTGTGCGCCATCGAGCGCAGCCGCACCGGTGGGGCGACCAGCGCCGGCGCGCTCGCCGCGCAGGTGCATCGCCGCCGCCGGCAGGAGACCGAACTGCTGGTCAGCCCGACCTACTTCGCCCGGCTGCCGGAGCGTTTCGCGGGACTGGCCGACGTGGACATCACCGTCAAGCGGGGTCTGGGCGGCAACGAGATGCTGGCCTACCGCTACGACGTCGTGCTGACCAAGGGTTCCGCCGGCCCTGACGCCGAGTACTCCTGGGTGTCGGTCGCCAGCACCGGGGAACTGCGGGCGCTGCTGGAGGACGGTGCCCCGCAGCGGTTCGGGGTCACCGGCCTGACCAACCCGCGCGTGGCCGAGGATGTGCGGGTCTGCACGTCGCTGGCGCACTGGGCGCCGTCGCGGCAGGTGGAGCCGTTGTCCCGGGAGAGTCGGCTGTCGGCGCACGCTGCGCAGGAGATCGAGGAGCTGGAGGCGGTGCTGCGCCACGCCGAAGAGCTCGGTTACGCCGTGGCGCTGACCTGGTCGCAGGACCGGTTGGACGGCCTTGACCTGGTCCTGGATCGCGGTGCGAACCCGCGTGGCCGGGCCCGCTCCGGCTACCGGGCCGCGCGGCTGGCCAACGCGCCGCAGGTGGACCGCCTCGGTCCCGCCCTGGTGCGGGTGTTGCACGAGCACCTGTCGCAGCGGCTGCCCGACTATCTGGTCCCCAGCGCGTTCGTGGTCCTGGAGGAGTTGCCGGTCACCGCGCAGGGCAAGGTCGACAAGCGGGCACTGCCCGCACCGGACGAGGAGGACGTCGCCAAGGAGGTGTACGTCGCCCCGCGTACCGACATCGAGCGCACCCTGTGCCGGCTGGTCGGCGGGGTTCTCGGCCTGGAGCGGGTCGGCCTGCACGACAACTTCTTCCAGCTCGGTGGGCACTCGCTGCTGGCCACCCGGCTCAACCTGCGGGTGAAGAAGGAAACCGGGGTGGACCTGCCACTGCAGGTGATTCTCACGGCCGCCACCGTGGAGGAGATGGCCACGGCCATCCAGCAGCAGCTCGGCCAGGCCGCCCCGCAGGAACGTGCCCCGGCCGCCGCGCCACAGGAGCCCGACCAGACCGCCGCCCCGCAGGTCGCGCAGGGCTCCGACCGGCCGCTTTCGGGCCTGGTGCCCGACACACCCGCGCGGGAGGGCACCGAGGCGCCGCTGTCCACCGCGCAGCAGGACCTGTGGTTCCTGCGCGGTCCCGGGTACCTGGGCGAGGCGCACGGCAACGTGCAGCTGGCGCTGCGGCTGCGGGGTCCACTGGACCGTGACGCGTGCGTGGGCGCGGTGCGGGCCCTGGTGGAGCGCCACGCCATCCTGCGCACCAGCTACCCACGGCGCGACGGGGTCGTCATCCAGCGGGTCAACGGCGCGGACGGCTTCGAGGTCGGGGTGCTGCGCGTGCCCGACGCCCCGCAGGGCGACGACGCCGTGACCCAGTGGCTGCGGGCCGAGCGGCTGCGCCCGTTCGACCCGCAGGACCGGTACATGCTGCGGGCACACCTGTTGGCGCTCGGGGAGCAGGAGCACGTGCTGGTCCTCACCCGCCCGTGGGGTGTCTTCGACGGCTGGTCGACCGCGATCGTGCTGCGCGAGGTGGTCTCCGCCTACGGGGAGCTGTGCCAGGGCCGCACGCCCGGGTGGGCGCCGCTTCCGGTGCAGTACGCCGACTTCGCCCGCTGGCAGCAGCGTGCCCTCGACGCCGCGCAGCTGGACCGGCAGCGGGAGTACTGGCGCGGGCAGCTCGCCGGGTTGCCGGCGTGTCTGACGCTGCGCACCGACTACCCACGGTGTCCGGTGAAGTCCTATCAGGGGGCGGCGGTGGCGTTGACCATCCCGGCCGACCTGGTGGAGCGGCTGCGCAAACTCGGCGCGGACCACGGCACGACCCTGTACTCCACCATGCTGGCGGCCTACGCCGTGCTGCTGGGCGGTCTCACCGACGACCGTGAGCTGGCGATCGGCTCACCGGTGACGAACCGTCCCGCCGCCGAACTCGACGACGTCGTCGGGTACTTCGTGAACGCGCTGGTGCTGCGCCTGGACGTGACGCCGCAGCGGACCTTCACCGACCTGCTGCGACAGACCCGCGACGTGGTGGCGCAGGCGCAGGAACACAAGGACCTGCCCTTCGCCGATCTGGCCCGCGCCCTGGCGCCGCAGCAGCCGCTCGCGCACTCGCCGCTGTTCCAGGTGATGTTCAACCTGGTGGGGGCCTCGTCGCCGGGTGACTCCGGCGGTGCCGGGCAGGCCGGGTCGCCGGTGAACGGGCTGCTGGTCGAACCCGTGGCCGAGCGCACCAGCACCACCCGGTTCGACCTGAGCGTGGCGGTGCGGGAGACGGACTCCGGGCTGGAAGGCCAGCTGGAGTACAGCACCGACCTGTTCGCCCCGGGCACCGCTGCGCGGCTGGCCGGCACCTACGTGCGTGTGCTGGAGCAGATCCTGCGGCACCCGGACGCAGACCTGGCGGGACTGCTCGCCGCGGCCACCCATCCGTAAACGAACAGTTCCGGTATCCGCATCAGGCGTGCGGGAGGGAGATCCAGTGATGTCGGACAACGACACACCCGAGATCATCGACGAGGTCAACGAGCTTCGGGAGAAGATCAAGGGGTCGCGTGGGATGTTTCGCGACCAGGACTTTTTGAACGAGGTGGCCCAGCAGGTGGCGGACACCACCCACCTGAGTCGGCTGAGCGTGGCCCAGGCCCTGGTCGAGGATCTTCGTAACTTCTCGGCCAAGCCGCACCTGTCGTCGGTGAAGACGCACATCAACGAGCGGCGCGACAACCACCTGCTGTCGTTGTTCGACGCCTCGTACTTCCCCGCCCTGTCGCTGGAGTACCTGCGCTACGAGACGCTGCCGACGAACCCGCACCTGGCCACCCGCTACGCCAGCCCCACCATGCCGGTGAACATCACCGCCTCGTCCACGGGGTTCGAGTCGCGGGTGGTGGTGGCCCTGTTCCCGGAGAACCACATCGACGGGCTGCAGTACGGCGATGACCTGATCTTCTACTTCATCAACAAGTTCGTGGAGCGGCACAACCGCATCACCCGCAGGATGATCGACGCGGTCATGGCTGACGACAGCTTCCCGCTGCTGCGTGGCGTGGACGACCGCACGGTCGAGCAGGCCTCCTCGTGGTGGGTGCGGCTGCACGAGTACCACCACCGGCAGGGCGACATGCCGATCCCGCAGTACCTGCCGTACAAGTCGCTCAAGCCGCTGGCCGGGCTGGAGGAGCTGCGGGTCGACATCTCCGGAATCCTGACCTGCCTGAACGACCCGCAGCTTCCCGCCGAGCAGGCGCACCTGGCCTACGAGTACATCCTGTCCGAGCGGCTGCTGCGGTACTCGGTCGAGGGCATTCCGCGCCCCAACTACGACGCGGTCGCGTCGCAGCTGCTGTTCAACTACCTCACCGAGCAGGGCGGCATCGAGCTGCGCGACGACCGGATCCGGCTGCGCCCCGAGCTGCCGACCGTGCTGGCGGGTTTCCTCGCCGAGATCCAGCGTATCGAGCGACAGATCCACGACATGCCCGCCGAGGAGGTCCAGCAGGAGCTGCTGGCGTTCACCAACCAGTACACGGACTACGACCCGCAGGCGAAGGACTACCGCCACGTCCCCTACTTCGCCCAGATCAAGGAGCGCCTGGGTGTCTGATGGGCGGGATGGCACGGCCTCGGCCGACATCGCCATCGTCGGCATGGCCGGGCGTTTCCCGGGGGCGCGCGACCTGACGCAGTTCTGGGATCTGCTGTGCGCGGGGCGGGAGGGGATCTCCCGCTTCGACACCGCCGAGCTGGCGGCCGCGGGCGTCCCGCCCGAGCTGCTCGCCGACCCCGGGTACGTGCCCGCGCACGGTGTACTCGCCGACGCCGACCTGTTCGACACCGCGTACTTCGAGATGACCCCGGCCGAGGCCGAGGTCACCGATCCACAGCACCGGGTCTTCCTTGAGGTGTGCCACGAGGTGCTTGAGGTCGCCGGCTACGACCCGACCCGGTTTCCAGGGCTGATCAGCGTCGTCGGCGGTGCGGCGATCAACACCTACCTGCAGACCGAGGTGCTCGCGGCCGTCGACCAGACCGCGACGTCCGCGTTCTTCCAGGTCATGACCGGCAACGACAAGGACTACCTGGCCACCCGGGTGGCCTACAAGCTCGGCCTGACCGGACCGGCCTACACGGTGCAGACCGCGTGCTCCACCTCGCTCGTGGCGGTGCACCTGGCCTGCCAGAGCCTGCTCAACGGGGAGTGCGACCTGGCCCTGGCCGGCGGCGTCACGGTGAAGGTGCCCCAGGTGAAGGGCTACCTGTACGAGGAGGGCGCGATCCTGTCCAGCGACGGGCGGGTCAGGACCTTCGACGAGCAGGCCGGCGGTACCGTCCTGGGCAACGGCGTCGGGGTGGTGCTGCTGCGTCCCCTGCGCGACGCCATCGAGGCCCGCGACACGATCCACGCGGTCATCCGGGGCACCGCCACCAACAACGACGGCTCGCGCAAGGTGAGCTTCTCCGCGCCGGGCCGGCACGGCCAGGCAGCCGTGATCCGTGAGACGCACCTCGTCGCCGGTGTGCAGCCGTCCTCGATCAGTTACCTGGAGGCGCACGGCACCGCGACCCGCCTCGGTGACCCGGTCGAGGTGTCGGCGCTAACCGAGGCGTTCGGCCCGGATGCCGGTACCGGATACTGCGCCATCGGGTCGGTCAAGTCCAACATCGGGCACCTCGACGCGGCGGCCGGTGTCGCCGGGGTCATCAAGACCGCCCTGATGCTGCGCCACCGCACGCTGGTGCCGACGGTGAACTTCACGCGGCCCAACCCGGCGATCGACTTCTCGCGCAGCCCCTTCTACGTGAGCACCGAGACCACCGAGTGGCGGGCGGCCGGGCCGCTGCGCGCGGGCGTGAGCTCGTTCGGTATCGGCGGCACGAACGCCCACGCCGTGCTGCAGGAGCCGCCAGCGCCGGCCGTGACCGGAGCATCGCGCCCCACCCAGGTGCTGCTGGTGTCCGCGCGCACACCGGCGGCCCTGGACGCCCTGACCAGTGACCTCGCCGCCCATCTGCGCACCCACCCGGAGCAACCGCTGCCGGACGTCGCCTTCACCCTCGCCGTGGGTCGGCGGGCACACCGCCACCGCCGCGCGGTGCTGTGCGGTGGCGACGGCCCGGACGCGGCGGCCCGGCTGCTGGCCGCCCCGGCGCACGACGCCGGACTCAAGCCGCCGCCGCTGGCGTTCGCCTTCGCCGACCAGGCCGACCCCGACCACCTGCTGACCGGGTACGCCGGTGAGGCCGCCGTGGTCGAGGCCCTGGCCGCCTGCGAGCGGGCCGGCACGGGTGCCCGAGGCGAGCGGGGTGCCTCGTTCGCCACGCAGTACGCGCTGGGTCGGCTCTGGTTGAGCTGGGGTCTGCGGCCCGGCGCGGTCTACGGCGACGGCGTGGCCGCGCTGGTGGGTGCCTGCCTGGCCGGGTCGCTGACCCTGGCGGCGGCGGTCGCCGCCCTCGACAAGCCCGGTTCGGCCGCCGCCAACAGCGCGGGCCGGCGCCGGCCGCGTTTCCCGGTGCGGCCGTCGCGCTCGCAACCCGAGCAGGGCACCATCATCCTGCGACCGGACGGTGACCCGGTTGACGCGCTGCTTTCGGCCTGGTGCGCCGGGGTGGCGGTGGACTGGGAGGCCTACTACGCCGCCGAGCAGCGGGGTCGGGTGCCCCTGCCGACGTACCCCTTCCAGCGGCAGCGTTACTGGTTGGAGTCCACCCGCCGGCCGCAGGCGGCCCTGCCCGCGCTGCCGCCGGGCAGCCACCGCTTCGACATCGCGCTGACCGGCGCGCAGTGGTGGATCCACGACCACGTCGTGGGTGGCGAACCGGTGCTGCCGGCGGCCGGCTACCTGGATCTGGTCCGGTCGGTTGTGGAGCCCCTGGCCGGCCCGGTGACCGCGTTGCGTGACGTCACCTTCGAACGTCCCTGCTCCTTCGCCGACGGCCCGCGCCAGATCCAGGTCGAGGCGCGGACCGGGGCAGCGCAGCTGCCGTTCCAGGTCATGGCGGGTGACGCGATCCTCTGCGCTGGCACGGCCGTGTCGGGCGACGTCAACGCCGGTGGCTCCATCGACACCTCCAGCGGCGGGGAGACGCTCGCCGAGCTGGACGCGGACGCCTGTTACCAGCGGCTGCGCCGGCACGGTCTGGACTACGGCCCACGGATGCGGGGCCTGCGCCAGGTGACGCTACTGTCCGGACACCAGGCGGTCGGGCAGGTGCGGGTGCCGGCCGGTGCCGAGCCGGTCTCGCCCGCCCTGGCGCTGCACCCCGGCCTGGTGGACGCGGCGCTGCACGTGGCGGTGCTGGTGCTTTCCGCCGACGACCCGGATGCTGATGCGCGGTTCTGGCCGGTCGCGTTGAGTGAACTGATCCGGCACGCGCCCCTGCCCGAGCAGTGCCAGGTGCGGGCGGTGCGGACCGCCGGTGGTGGCGGCGCCGGACTGTCCCGGTTGGACATCGCGCTGACCGACCTGACCGGACGTCCGCTGGTGACCATGCGGGGCCTGTCGGTACGCCGCCACGGTGCGGCGGGTGACGTGCTGCTGGCCGAGCCGCGCTGGGTGCCGGCCGATCCGGTCCGTGACGGCGTACCGGCGCAGGTGGCGCTGGTCCTGGCCACGGATGCGGCCCGGGGCAGCGCCCTCGCGCAGCGGCTGCGTGGTGATGCCGCGTCGCGCGTGGTGGTGCTCGAACGCGGTGATTCCTTCGCGCCGCTCGGCCCCGACCGGTACACGGTGGATCCCGAGCGGCTCGACGATGTCACGCGGCTGCTGGCCGCGTTGGCCGACGCCGGTACGTGGCCCGACGCCGTCGTCGACGCCTGCGGCCTCGACGACGATGAGGCGACCGATCCGCTCGCCGGGGCCCGCCGCACCCTGGTGCTCAGCCGGGCCCTGATCGCGCGGCGGCTGACCACGCCGATGACCGTGCTGCACGCTGTGCGTTGCCTCGACGCGCTGCCGGCCGGGCACGCGGTGGCCGGTCTGGCCCGCGCGGTCCGGTTGGAGCAGCCGCTGCTGCGGGTCCGGGTCGTGGGCCTGGACACCACGGCCGACGCCGCGGACGCGCTCGCCACGGAACTGCGCGGCGGTGCGCAGACCGAGATCCGTTACCGCGACGGCGTGCGCCAGGCGCGGGGCGCCCAGCCAGTCGCGTCCCTGCCGCCGCCAGTGCCGCTGGGTCGTGACGGCGGCGTCTACCTGATCACCGGCGGCGCGGGTGGGCTGGGGTTGCTCACCGCCGAGCACCTGGCCGCCCAGTCCCGCTGCCACCTGGTGCTGTGCGGGCGGGCCGCCGAGCCCAGCGCGCCGGCCCGGGAGCGGATCGCCCGGATCGTGGCGTCGGGCAGCGACGTGTCCTACCAGCCGGTCGACGTGTCCGCGCCGGACCAGGTGACGCGGCTGATCGGTGACGTGCGTGCCCGCCATGGTCGCCTCGACGGGGTGGTGCACGCCGCCGGTGCGCTGCGCGACGCCTACGTGCTGCACAAGCCCGTGGAGCACCTGGCACAGACGGCCGCCGCCAAGGTGACCGGCACGCTGCTGCTCGACGAGGCCACAGCGGATGAACCGCTGGAGTTCTTCATCGTGTACTCCTCGGTGGCCGGCACCTTCGGCTCGGCCGGGCAGACGGACTACGCCTTCGCCAACGCCTTCCTCGACCGGTGGGCCGAGCATCGCCGTAGCCGGGAGGCGAGCGGTGAGCGGCGGGGCCGTACCCTGTCGGTGGCGTGGCCGATGTGGCGCGACGGCGGTATGACGCAGGACGAGACGTCCGCGCTGGCCCTGCGGGACCGGCTGGGTCTCACGCCGATGCCGACGGACGCCGGCTTCGCGGCCCTGGGTCGGGCGTTGGCCGGCGGCCCGGTCGTGGTGGTGGGCCACGGTGAGGCGCACCGCATCCGGCAGGCTCTCGACGCGCTCGCGGCGGTCGACACCCCAGTGGCAGCCGACCCGCCGACCGAATCCACAGTGGAGGCGGACCAGAGCCCGGTGGACGTGCGGGCGGTCGCCACCGCGCTGCTGCTACGCGCCCTGGCCGAGCAGGCGAAGCTGGCTCCGGACAGCGTCGACCCCGAGGTGCCGCTGGAGAACTACGGGATCGACTCGCTGATGATCACCAGGCTGAACCGGCAGCTTGAAGCGGCCCTACCGGGCCTGTCCAAGACGATCTTCTTCGAGTACCCGACGCTCAGCGAGATCGCCGACCACGTCGCCGCCCAGCACGGGGAGCGGCTGCGCGTCCTCGCCGCCCAGGACGGGCCGCCGCCGGCCGTGGTCTCCACGCCACCCACCCCACCGGTTGTCGCCAGCCCGGCCCGGGCCGAACCCATCCCCGTGGACGCGGGTGTCGAGGGGTTCGCCGTGATCGGGCTCGCCGGCCGCTACCCGCAGGCCGACGACCTGACGCAGTTCTGGGACAACCTCGCCCAGGGCAGGGACTGCGTCACCGAGATCCCGCACGAGCGGTGGTCGCACGAGCGGTTCTTCGACCCGCAGCCGGGGCGGGCCGGCCGCTCCTATTCCCGGTGGGGCGGCTTCCTGCCCGACGCGGACCGCTTCGACCCGCTGTTCTTCGGCATCTCGCCGCGCGAGGCCGAGCTGATGGACCCGCAGGAGCGGTTGTTCCTGCAGACGGCGTGGCACACCGTGGAGGACGCCGGTTACCGGCGGCGGAACCTGGCCGGACGCCCGGTCGGTGTCTTCGTCGGCGTCATGTACGGGGAGTACCAGCTCTACGGCGCGACGGATGTGCTGCGTGGCGACCGCCCGGTCACCGGCTCCTCGTTCGCCTCCATCGCCAACCGCGTGTCACACCAACTCGACCTGGTGGGGCCGAGCATCGCGCTGGACACCATGTGCTCCTCGTCGTTGACCGCCATCCACCTGGCCTGCGAGAGCCTGGCCCGTGGGGAGAGTGAGCTGGCGATCGCCGGCGGCGTCAACCTGTCGCTGCACCCGTACAAGTACGTCTTCCTCAGCCAGGGCCGCTATCTGGCCACCGATGGGCGCTGCCGTTCGTTCGGGGCGGGCGGCGACGGGTACGTGCCGGGCGAGGGCGTCGGCGCCGTGCTGCTCAAGCCGCTGGCGGCCGCGCTCGCCGACGGTGACCACATCCACGGTGTCATCGCCGGGCACGCGGTCAACCACGGCGGACGCGCGCACGGCATGACCGTGCCGCGCCCGCACGCGCAGGCCGACGTCATCACCGGTGCGCTGCGCGCCGCTGGCATCGACCCGGCCGACATCGACTACGTGGAGACCCACGGCACCGGCACGTCGCTCGGTGACCCCATCGAGATCAGTGGTCTGAGCCGGGCCTTCGGCCGTGGCGCGCACGGGGCGGTACCTGCCGGATCCGTGCCCATCGGCTCGGTGAAGTCCGCCATCGGCCACCTGGAGTCGGCCGCCGGTATCGCCGGGCTGACCAAGGTGCTGCTGCAGATGCGCCACGACCAGTTGGCGCCGTCGCTGCACGCCAGCCCACCCAACCCCAACCTCACCCTGGACCAGACGCCGTTCCGCGTCCAGCAGCAACTCGCCGCCTGGCCCCGACCGGCCGGCCGGGGCCGTTACGTCGGCCTCAGTTCTTTCGGCGCGGGCGGCGCCAACGCCCACCTGGTCGTGGCTGACCCCCCGGCCGGGCCGGACAGCGCCGGGCCGACCCTGGCGCAGGACGCCGGGGACACCCTGCCGTTCCTGGTCTCCGCCGCGAACCCGGAGCGGCTGCGCGAGTACGGCGCCCGGTTGGCGGCGTTCGTGCGGAGCGCCGACGTCCGCCTGGCCGACCTCGCCTTCACCCTCGCCACCGGCCGCGAACCGCTTGCCACACGGGCCGTCGTGCTGGCCCGTACCGGAGCCGATCTCGTCCGGGGTCTGGCTGCGGTGGCCGCCGGTGAGACGCCACCCACTGGGCCGACCAACGAGGCGGTCACGAGCTGGCTTTCCGGGGCTGACCCGGACTGGGGCCCCGGCGCCACGCACCTGTTCGGCACCGCCGTATCCACGCCGGCGCCGCGGCGGGTGTCAGCACCCGGTTACCCCTTCGCCAGGGAACGCTGCTGGCTGCCGCAGGAGCTCGGACCCGCCCTGCGTGCACCGCACCCGCTGCTGGACGTCAACGAGTCGACCATCGAGGAGGTCCGTTTCCGTAAGACCATCTGGTCCGATGATGCCCACGCCCGCGATCACGTCATCGTCGGCCGGCCGGTCCTGGCCGGGGCCGCCGGCGTGGAGATGGCCCGGGCCGCCGCCGAACTGGCCACCGGTGGCCGACCCGACGTGCTGCGCGACGTGGTCTGGGGCCGCCCGATCGAGCTGGCGGCACGGGCGAATGAGCTCACGGTCGCCCTGTCGCGCCGCGACGATGGCGTCGGCTTCGAGATCCGTAGTGGACGTGGCGGCGAGGCGACCGTCCACGTCCGTGGCTTCGCCGCAGCCGAGGCGACCGGTGCGGGCGAACCCGTCGACCTCGACGCGCTGCGCCGGGACCTGCCGCTGCGCCACCGGGGCGACGACGTGTACGCCGCGTACCAGCGGGCCGGTTTCGAGTACGGCCCGTCGTACCGGGTGATCCACGAACTGTTCGCGGGAGCGCGGGCGTGCCTGGTGGAGCTGCGGCTGCCCGACGACGTCCGCGACGACGCCCAGGAGCTGCCGCCCGCGTTGCTCGACGGGGCGCTACGGGCCTGCCACTGGGTGGGGCGCAGTACCCCGTTCACCGCCGGTGACCTGGCCGTGCCGTTCAGCCTTGGCCGGCTGCGCATCCACGCTGCGTTGCCGCGCACCTGCTACGCCCACGCGCTCGCCCACGGCGACGCGGCGGCACGCCGGTTCGACATCCGGATCGTCGACGCCCACGGCCACATCCTGGCCGAGCTGACCGGCTTCGTCGGCCGCCAGCCCGTCCCCGACGGCCGCTCCCACGACACCGCCTCACCTGACGGGCCAGACGAGCCGGTCCTTTTCGCGCCGGCCTGGCGTGACGTCCCAGCCGGTCCCGCGACCCGTGCCGGCGGCACCCTACTGGTCCTGGGCGGTGAGCCGGCCCTCGCGGCGGCGTTGCGGGCCACCGGACGCTGGGAGCGCGTCGAGGTGAGCGCCGATCCGCAGGCGGTGACCTCCCTCGTGGCGGCGGCGCCCGACGCGGCACTGGACATCGCCCACCTGTGGGCCCTCAACGGCGGCGCCGACCAGCCCGCCGACCTTCCGCTGGACGCGGCGCTGTCCGGGGCGGCGGCAGGTCTCGACCGGGGCGTCGGGCGGCTGCGCACGCTCGTGCGTGACCTCGCCCGGGCCCCCGGCCGTGGCCCGGTGCGTTGCCTGCACGTCAGCGGCGGGCGCGACGAGAGCGCCGACCCGGCGCAGGAGGCGGTGGCCGGGTTCGCCCTGTCCACCGCGGCGGTCCTACCGCGCCTGGAGATCGCCAGTGTCGCGGTGCTCGGCCCCACACCCACCCCGCAACGGCTGGCGGAGATCCTCGCCAGCGAGTTCGCGGCAGCAGGCCACCTTGCCGGCGCCGAGCTGCGGCACCTGGCCGAGCGCAGGCAGCAGCGGGCCGTGGCCGCGCTGCCGGCGGTCCCGCCGGACGCGCCGGTGCCGTTCGTCCCGCGCGGCGTCTACGTGCTCACCGGGGCGCGTGGCGCGATCGGCCGGCTCACCGCACGGCACCTCGCCGAGCGCTACCAGGCGCGTCTGGTGCTGCTGTTCCGCTCGGACCCCGACGGCGCCATGTCGGCGCTCGCCGACGAGCTGACCGGCCTGGGCGCGGAGGTCCTGCTGGCGCGGGCCGACGTCACCGTGCTGGACGACGTGCGCGGCGCGCTGGCGCAGGCCCGGCACCGCTTCGGACGCATCGACGGGGTCCTGCACCTCGCGGGCACGGCCGAGTCCGCCACGGTGCTCACGCTTGACGACACCCGCTTCGCCCGGCTGCTGGAGCCGAAGACCCGTGGGACACTGCTGCTGGACGCCCTCACGCGCGACGACGCGCTGCAGGTGTTCGTGCTCTACTCCTCCATCTCCGGCATCGTCGGTGACTTCGGTGCCGCCGGCTACGCCGCCGCGAACCGGTGGCTGGACGCCTT
The DNA here is from genome assembly GCF_040689395.1 of Dactylosporangium sp. NPDC051484. NCBI lineage: Bacteria > Bacillati > Actinomycetota > Actinomycetes > Micromonosporales > Micromonosporaceae > Dactylosporangium > Dactylosporangium sp. NPDC051484. The sequence continues at coordinate 33,658 of NZ_JBFAZX010000034.1, forward strand.
CGCCGAACGCCGCGCCGCGCTCGTGGCCTCCGGGGCGCGGCACGGGCGTACCGTCTCGATCGGCTGGCCACTGTGGGCGGTCGGCGGGGTGGACGCCCTGGTGGGGAGCGGCCAGCGGGACGCCTACCACCGCCGGACCGGGCTGAGCGAACTCACCCCGGCGCAGGGCATGCGCGCCCTGGAACGGGCGCTCGCGGCGACGCGGCCCCGGGTGATCCCAGCGTTCGGTGACGCGGCGACGATCGCCGCCACGCTCACCACGTCACCCCCGGCCGTGCGGCCCGAGGAGGCGGCGCCGGCCGGACCGGTCCCGGCGGCGGCCGACAACGGTGACCGCGCGGTCGTGACGGCGCACCTGCGCACCGTCCTCGCCGACGTGCTCAAACTGGATCCGAGCCGCCTCGACGCGGGCACGTCGCTGATCGACTACGGGCTGGACTCCGTGCGGGTCATGGACGCGTTGGCGGTGCTGCAGCCGCAGGTGCCCGGCCTGCGCGGCACGGTGTTCTTCGAGTTCCCGAGCCTCGGTGACCTCGCCGAGCACCTGGTGGCCGAACACCCCGACGCCGTCGCGCGGCTACGCCCACCCGCCCCCTCGACGCCCCAGCCGGTCACCCCGCAGGCGGCTCCGGTCGCCCATCCGGCACCGGCGCTCGTTGAACAGCGCCCGCAGGCGCTGCCCGCCGGCGAGCCGATCGCGATCATCGGGGTGAGTGGCCGCTACCCGGGCGCACCCGACCTGGACACCTTCTGGGACAACCTCGATCGCGGTGTCGACTCCGTGCAGCCGGTGCCGGCGCAACGCTGGGACGTCGCCGCGTGGTGGGCCGCCGAGCAGGCGGCCGGGCGTCCCGCCCCGGGCTGGGGCGGGTTCCTGCCAGACGTTGACCGGTTCGACTCGCTGTTCTTCCAGATCGCCCCGGCCCAGGCCAAGCAGATGGACCCGCAGGAGCGGTTGTTCCTGGAAACGGCGTGGCACGCGCTGGAGGACGCCGGCTACCCGCCGGCCCGGCTGCCCGCGCCGCGCATCGGTGGCGGCCGTGACGTGGGCGTGTTCGTCGGCGTCATGTGGGACGACTACGCCGTGCTCGGCGCGCAGGAGGCGTTGAGCGGGCGACCCAACGTGGTGCTGTTCAACCGGGCGTCCATCGCCAACCAGGTGTCGTTCTTCGCCGACCTGCGTGGACCCAGCGTGGTGGTGGACACCGCCTGCTCGGCGTCGCTGGTGGCGGTACACCAGGCGTGCCAGAGCCTGCGCGCCGGGGAGTGCGCCGTGGCGGTGGCCGGCGGGGTCAACGTCAGCGTGCACCCGCTGCGCTACGCCCACCTGGCGCGCAAGAACATGCTGTCGGGCGACGGGCACTGCCGGGCCTTCGGTGCCCACGCGGACGGGTACGTGCCCGGCGAGGGTGTCGGCGCGGTGGTGTTGAAGCCGTTGTCGAAGGCCATCGCCGACGGGGACCGTGTCCACGCCGTCATCCGCGCCAGCGCCGTCAACCACGGCGGCCGTACCGGCGGGTTCACCGTGCCGAACCCGCACGCCCAACGGGCCCTCGTCGAGCAGGCTCTCGCCGCAGGCGGTGTCGAGCCGGCCACGATCGGCTACGTCGAGGCGCACGGCACCGGCACATCGCTGGGCGACCCGATCGAGCACACCGCCCTCACCCAGGCGTTCGGTGCGCTGCCGCCGGGGTCCTGCGGCCTCGGATCGGTCAAGTCCAACATCGGCCACCTCGAAGGAGCCGCCGGCATCGCCGGGCTGACCAAGGCCGTCCTGCAACTGCGGCACGGCCGGATCGTGCCGTCGCTGCACGCCGACGAACTCAACCCGCTGATCGACTTCGCGGCGTCCCCGTTCGAGGTACCCCGTAGCGGCCGGCCGTGGCCGAGGCAGAGCCGGACCGGGGCGGACGGATCCGTTGAGCTGCCCCGCCGCGCGGCGGTCAGCTCGTTCGGTGCGGGTGGCACCAACGCCCACGTCATCGTCGAGGAGTACCTGCCACCGCACGGCGAGCCGGGTCCGCAGCCGGGGCCGGAACTTGTCGTGCTCTCGGCGCGTACCGAGGAACGGCTCGCGGCCGCGGCCCGCCGGCTCGCCGCGCACCTGCGCGGGCCCGGTGCCAACCTCAACCTCGCGGATGTGGCCTTCACCCTGCGGATCGGGCGGGAGCCGATGGCGTACCGCGCCGCCTTCGTGGCCCGGTCGATCACCGAGGCCGCCGAACACCTCGACGGGCTGGCCCGTGGTGACGCGGACGACGCCGTGGCGCGGGGCCACGTCGGGCGGGACACCGGGTCGCTCGGTGACCTGCTCACCACCGCCCCGGGCGCGGCGGAGTTCCTGCGCACCCAGATCCTCGCCGGCAACGACGCGGCGTTGGGTCGACTGTGGGTGGCCGGCGCCGCCGTGGACTGGGCGGCGCTGCACGCCGTCCGCCCGGGCCGACGCAGCGTCGTGTCGCTGCCCGGATACCCCTTCGAGGCGGTGCGCCACTGGATCGTTGACCGCCCGCCATCGCCGCCCTCCGCCGCCGGCCCGGCCATCGCCGCACCGGAACTGACCCGGACCGTGGCGGTGCGCGCCGCCGACCCGGTGGTGGCCGACCACGTGGTGGGTGGGCGTGCGTTGCTGCCGGGCACGGGGCACCTGCACCTGGTGGCCGGTGCGGTCGGTGGTATCCGCCACCGGTTCAGCGACGTGCGCTGGATCCGCCCGATCACGGTGCCGCAGCAGACGGCCCAGGTCACGGTCCAACTCGACGCGGAGAGGGTCGCCGAGCTGCGCACGGGTGCCACGGTGCACTTCCGGGCAAGCGTCGTGGCCGACCCGCCAGCCACGACGCGGGACCACCTGGACCTGGACGAGGTACGCCGCCGCTGCCACGACGAGGTGCCCGGTTCCCGTCTCTACCAGGGTCTCGCCGACGCCGGCCTGGCCTACGGCCCGGCGTTCCGGTGGGTCGAACGCGTCTGGACCGGTGACGGCGAGGCACTGGCCCGCCTGGTCGCTCCGGCTGGCGTGATCACCGGCGGTGCCGACCCGCTGGACCCGATCGGGTTGGACGCCGCGATGCACGCGCTGGCGGTGCTGCCCCGGGCTGACAGCGGGCCGGGGATGCCGTTCGCGGCCGACCGCGTGGAGATCCTGGCGCCGCTGCCCGCGTCGGGCTGGTCGCTGGTGCGTGCCGCCGGAGCGGACCGCCACGACGTGGACCTGTGCGACGACGCGGGCCGGGTGTGTGCCCGGATCCGGGGACTGGTGCTGCGGCCCGCCCCGACACCCGAGCGGACCCCGGCGGTCCCGACGTTCCTGCCGACCTGGCTGCCCCGGCCGCTACCGGACACCGCCCCGGTGCCACCAGCCCGACGGGTGCTGGTGGCCGGGCCGCAACTCGACGGACCGCTGGCCTCGGCGCTGGCCGGGGCGCACCCGGGGGCGACGATCATCCGATCCGACACCACGGTCACCGATGTCGACCTGATCTACTTCGTCGCCGCCGCCGAGACCGAGCCGGCGAACCGGGCCGACATCCTGGCCGCCCAGGACCGCGGCGTGGTCGCCCTCTACCGGCTGGTGCGTTCCCTCGACGACGGCGGGGCGCTGCGCGGGCAGGTGAACCTCAAGGTCGTCACCCAGAACGCGTTCCCGCACGGCGACACCGACCCGGCCGGGCCGGTCGCCGCCGGACTGGCCGGGCTGGCCGGGGTCCTGGCCAAGGAGTACCCGTCTCTGCGGGTGGCCTGTGTGGACGTGCGCACCCCCGACGTCGAGGCTGACGCCACGGCGCTGGCCCGGCTGGTGGTAGCGGAGCCGTGCACCGTGGCGGCCGAGCCGGTGTCGTGGCGCGGCGGGGTGCGTCGGGTGCGCCGGCTGCGGCCGGTTGAGCTGCCGGCCGGTGGTGGCCTGCGTGACGGCGGCACCTACCTGGTCATCGGCGGCCTCGGTGTGCTGGGCCGCGACACCTGCCGGCACCTGGCCACCCGGTACGGGGCCCGGCTGGTGATCGTGGGACGGTCCCCGCTCGACGCGCAGCGGCGCGCTGTGGTCGCCGAGATCGAGCGGGCCGGCGCCGAGGTGGAGTACCTCAGCGCGGACGCGACGGACCCCGGCGCCGTACGTGCCGCCGTGGCCCGGGCGCGGGAACGGTTCGGTGCCCTGCACGGGGTCATCAACGCGGCGATGGTGCTGGTCAACCGGCCCGTGCGGGACCTGACCGAGGCTGATCTGCGCCGGGCGCTGGAGGTCAAGATCGCCACTGCCTGGGCGCTGGTGGAGGCGCTGCGCGGCGAGCCGCTGGACTTCGTGCTCACGCACTCCTCAGCGGTCAGCATCGCCGCCAACCAGGGGCAGGCGGGGTACGCCGCCGGTTGCGTGGCGGCCGACGCGCTGATGGCGCACGCCGCTCGCGGCGCCGGCCTGCCGGTGCGCATCATCAACTGGGGCTACTGGCACGCCGGTGGTGATTCGACCCGCGAGGAGGTGCTGCGCCGGGCGACCCGGGCCGGAATCGCGCCGATCGACGCGGCGCAGGGCCTGGCCGTTGTCGAGTCGGTGCTCGGCGGGGCGGTCGAACAGGTCGTGGCGGTCCGCGCGGACCGGCGGATCCTCGCCGACCTGGGCGTGGACGACGAGGACCGGGTGAGCGCGACCACTGCGCCCGGGCCGTCGCTGCTGGCCGCCGTGCCGCCCGCCGTGGCGGAGGACACCGACACTGACCTCGTCGCCTTCCTGGCGGCGTCGGGGGCGCTGGACCGGATCGCGGTCGAGTGGAGCGCGGCGGTACTGCGCGACGCCGGGGTCGCCCCGGTGGGTGCGACCGCCGGCCGCTTGTATGACTGCCTCGCGGGGCTGATCACCGATGCTCTGGCCACCCGGGCCGGTGACCGCCTGGTGTTCGCGCCGGCCGCGTACCGCCGGGAGGACCTCGCGGCCCGCCTGTCGGCCCTGGGCGTGGCGCATCCGGCGCTGCACCCGCAGATCACCCTGCTGCGCCGGTGTGTGGAGGCGCTGCCGGATGTGCTGACCGGGCGCCGCGCACCGCTGGACGTGCTCTTCCCCGGTGGTGACAGCAGCGCGGTCGCGGCCCTGTACAAGGGTGACCCGGTGACCGACCACTGCAACGCGGCGACGGCCCGCGCGGTCACCGCGAGTGTGGCGGAGCTTGTGCGCCGCGCTCACCCGGGCCCGGTGCGGGTGCTGGAGGTGGGTGCCGGTACCGCCGGTACGGCCCGAGTGGTGCTGGCCGCGCTGGCGGATGATCCGGCGCTGCGGGAGCGCGTGGAGTACCTGTTCACTGACGTCTCGGCGTCGTTCGTGCGACAGGGTCGGCGGGAGTTCGCGCAGCGGTACCCGTTCACCCGCTTCGAGACACTGGACATCGACGGTGACCTGACCGGTTTCGCCGGTACTGCCGACATCGTCGTCGCCGCGAACGTGCTGCACGCCACACCCCGCATCGGGTACACGCTCGCCCAGGTGAAGCGTTTGCTGCGCCCGGGCGGCGTGCTGGTGGTCAACGAGGGCACCGCGCCGCGCCCGGCGATGACTGTCGTGTTCGGCCTGACCGACGGCTGGTGGGCGTTCACCGACCCGCAGCACCGGCTGCCCGCCAGCCCGCTGCTGGCCCTGCCAGCCTGGCAGGACGTCCTGGCCGACGCCGGGTTCCGCCGGGTGCGGGCGGGATCGGCCCTGCGCACCCCGGCCGGCCCGATCTACCAGAGCGTGCTGCTGGCCGAGGCTGACACGGTGGTCTCCGCCGGGCCGCCGACCTTCACGACCGACCCGGTACCCCCGGCACCCGGCGCGGTGATCGACGTGGCCCCGGCGGCGCCGGACGCGGACGCGGTGGCGCGGCGCTACGTCGCGTCGGTGTTCGCCCGGGTCCTGGAGCTTGATGCGTCCCAGCTCGACCCGGATGGCACCTTCGACCTCTACGGCATCGACTCGCTGGTTTCGTTGGAGATCGTCCGGGCGCTTGAGGTGGACCTGGGTCCGCTTCCGGCGACGCTGCTGTTCGAGCAGACCACCATCAGCCGTCTCGCCGACCACCTGCTGCGGACGCACGGCCCGGCGCTGCGCGCCGCCACCGGAGCGACGGCGCAGCCCCCGACGCCACCGCAACCCGAGCCGCCACCGGTGGTGGACACAGCGGCCGCACCGGAGGGCGGGGACCTCGCCGATCTGGTGCTGCGGATGTCGGACGAGGACGTCACCGCGGTGCTGGCGCAGCTTTCGACGGTTCTGGGCAACGCCAACGGCGGGCGGGAGGCCACGCATGGCTGAGCGGCGCACCTTCGACGCCGTACTCGTCGGTGAGGAACCCCTCCTCGTCGAGTGCGCCAAGATCCTGCTGTCGCGGGGTCACCGGATCCGGGCTGTGGTGGCCGACGATCCCGGCATCCGCGCCTGGGCGCGGGAGGCCGGGCTGACCAGTCTGGGCCACACGCCGGACCTGCCCGACCACCTGCCGCCGGGCGGGTTCGACTATCTGTTCAGCATCGCCAACCTGCGGATCCTGCCGCAGCGGGTGCTCGACCTGGCCGCCCGCGGCGCCGTGAACTACCACGACGCGCTGCTGCCGCGCCACGCCGGAGTCTTCGCCACCAGCTGGGCCCTGCTGGCGGGCGAACGGGAACACGGCGTCACCTGGCACCTGATGACCGACGTCGCGGACGCCGGGGACATCCTGGGGCAGGCGAGTGTCCCGGTCGAGCCCGACGACACTGCGCACACCCTGAACGTCAAGTGCCACGACGCGGGCCGCACGTCGTTCGCCACACTCGTTGACCGGCTCGCCGACGGCACCGCTATCGCCGAACCGCAGGATCTGAGCCTGCGCACCTACCACGCCCGCCTGGACGGGCCGCCGGACGGCGGTCTGATCGACCCGCGCGGGCCCGCCGACGCGGTCTCGGCCCTGGTCCGGGCGACCACCTTCGGCGGGCACCCGAACCGTTTCGGCGCCGCCCTGCTCGCCGCCGACGACCGGTTCTTCACGGTCGAGGACTGCGAGGTCCTGCCCGGGGCGCCGAGTGGTGAACCCGGCACCGTGCTGCGTACCGAGGGCGGGCGGGTCACCCTCGCCACCGCCACCCATGACGTGCGGCTGTCCGTCACCCCGCTGGCCGGCACCGACGTGCCGAACCTGCCGGCGCGGCTGGACCCGCCGGACCTGCGGGTGGTCGAAGCCTGGGTGCGGGTCGCCCGGACGCTGCGCCGCCACGAGCGCCACTGGGCCGGGCGCCTGGCCGACCTGCAGCCACCGGACGTGCCGTGGCGTGCCCTCGCCGAGGCGGCCGCCGGGCCGGCGCGCACACCGGCGGTGCGGGACACCCCGCCGGTCGCGGGTGCGGCGTTGCCGTTCCTGCTCGCCGCCTTCGGGTCCTTCCTGGGGCGGGTGAGCGCCGAGTCGGTCCTCGACCTTGCGGTGCACACCGAACCCATGCTTGACGGCGCGACACCGCCACGGGGCCTGCTCGTCGGCGCGGTGCCGTTGCGTGTCCTGGAGCCGGCGGCGGGGCGGTCCATGCTCGACCTGGCTGCTGAGGTGGCGGCCGACCTTGACCGCGCGGGCGGCACCCGCACCCACGTCGCCGATCTGTGGCGGCGCGAACCGTCCCTGCGCCAGCACCCACGGCAGCCCGTCGCGTCCCTACCGGTGCGCGTCGATCTGGTCGCCGGGCCGCTGACCGCCGTGGATCTCGCCCCGGCGGACTCGGGTGTGCTGACGTTGCGCGCCACCCGGGACGGCACCGCCTGGACGCTGCTGCCTGGACCCGGCACCGACCCGGCCGTGGCCGCCTGGATGGACGAACGGTTCACCGGCTACCTGGCCGCTGCCGCCGAGGACCCGACCGGCGAGGCGGCCCGGCTGCCGATCCTCTCGCCCGACGAGCTGCGGCGCACCGCCACCCAGCGGTCCGCCACGACGGACTACCCGCGCGACGAGTGCGTGCACCAGCTGGTGCTGCGCCAGGCCGGGCGTACTCCGCACGCCCCCGCGGTGCGCTTCGCCGGGCGGGAACTCACCTATGCTGACATCGATCGGGAGTCCGGCGCCCTCGCCCGGCGGCTGCGTGCCCTGGGCGTCGGGCCGGGCTCGCTGGTCGGGGTCTTCCAGCACCGTGGTGAACGGCTTCCGGTCACCTTGCTCGCGGTGCTGCGTACCGGGGCGGGGTACGTGCCGCTGGACCCGGTGTACCCGCCGGAGCGCATCAGCTACATGCTGCGCGACGCGCGGGTGGGTGTGGTCGTGGCCGACCAGGATCTGGCCGCCGGCCTGCCGGCCGTGGACGCGACGGTACTGGTACCCGATGCCGCCGTACCCGGACACGACCCCGAGCCGTCGCACGCCCCGGAGCCATCGCCTGACCAGGAGCACGGTGACCCGCTGGCCCGGGCCTACGTCATCTACACCTCCGGGTCGACCGGCGCGCCCAAGGGTGTGCAGGTCGGACACCGGGCCCTGACCAACTTCCTGTGCTCGATGGCCACCCGGCCCGGGTTCACAGCCGACGATCGGCTGCTCGCGGTCACCACCATCTGCTTCGACATCGCCGGTCTGGAACTGTTCCTGCCGCTCGTCACCGGCGGCTGTGTCGAACTGGCCACGGCTGACGAGGCCGCCGACGCCGCAGCCCTGCTCGCCCGGATGGCCGCCGCCCGCCCGAGCGTCATGCAGGCCACGCCCGCGACCTGGCAGATGCTGGTGTCGGCCGGCTGGCAGGGTGACCCCGGCCTCACCGTGCTGTGCGGCGGGGAGGCCCTGCCACCCGACCTGGCCGACGCGCTGACCAGCCGGGCCGCCGCCGTGTGGAACCTCTACGGGCCGACGGAGACCACGATCTGGTCGTGTGTGGAACGGGTACGGCCCGGGCAGCCGGTCACCATCGGCCACCCGATCGCCAACACGCGCTGCTACGTGCTGGACGGGCGCGGGCAGCCGCTGCCGGACGGCGTGGACGGTGAACTGTGCATCGCCGGTGACGGGGTGGCCGACGGCTACCTCGGCCGGCCTGAGTTGACCGCCGAGCGTTTCCCCGACGACCCGTTCGGCCCCGGCCGGATGTACCGCACCGGTGACCTGGTGCGCCGCCTGCCTGACGGGCGGCTGCGGTATCTGCGCCGGCTGGACAGTCAGGTCAAGCTGCACGGTTTCCGGATCGAACTGGGTGAGATCGAGGTGGTGCTGCGCCGCCACCCACAGGTGCGCGAAGCCGTCGCACTCGTCCGTGAGGACGCTCCTGGGGAGCGTCGCCTGGTCGGATACCTTCTGCCCGAGGGGAACCCGTCCGGTGACCTGGTCGAGCAGGTGCGCGGCCACCTGCGCCAGCACCTGCCGCAGTACATGGTGCCGACCCAGTGGGTGGTGCTCGACGCGGTCCCGCAGACCCCCAACGGCAAGGTCGACCGGAAAGCCCTGCCGGCACCGGGAACCCGGACCGTGCCCGGGCCGCCGCCCGCGACCGAGCTGGAGCGGCGCATCGCCGAGGCGTGGTGCGAGGTGCTGCGGGTCCAGCGGGTCGCCGTTGACCTGCCCTTCTTCGACGCCGGCGGCGACTCGCTGCGGCTGACCGAGGTGCTGGCCCGGCTGCGCGAGCGGCTGGATCCGCAGCTGAGCCGCATCGACATGTACCGCTACCCGACGGTCCGCGCGATGGCGCGCCACCTCGGCGGCCGGGAGACCGCCCCGCTGGCCGAGGAGCGGGGCCGTAACGGCCGGGCCGCGTTGGCGGCACGGCGCCGCCGGGTGGCGCAGCCGTGACATCGACGTGGGCCGAGGCATGAAGGAGAACCAGATGAGGTACTGCGGTGGGTGCTCGCTGTCGGAGGAGCACCCCGGGGTCGAGTTCGGGCCGGACGGTCTGTGCAGCCTCTGCCGCCTCGACGCGGCCGAGGAACTGCTGACCAACTACCGGTACACCAACGAGGTGTATCAGGAGTTTCGCCGTTCCGGCCCGAACCCGCGCGGCGAGTTCGACTGCCTGTTCATGTACAGCGGTGGCAAGGACAGCACGTGGATGCTGGACCGCTTCGTCAGCGAGGGCAAGCGGGTGATGGCCTACACCTTCGACATCCCGTTCGAAAGTGAGCACGCCGCGCAGAACCTGGAGCTGGCCCGCGAGCGCATCCCGGCCACGTTCGTGCTCGACTCCGATGACGCCGGCATCACCCGGATGATGCGGGAGGTGTTCAACCGGCCGGTCGAGAAGCCCGGCAAGTACCTCGACGAGAAGCTGCCGTGCGTCTCCTGCCGCACGTTCTTCGTCATTCGCGCGATCATCCGCGCCTACCGCGAACGCATCCCGTACATCATCCTGTGCGCCGACCCGCAGCAGATCCTGACCATGGAGTCGAATGTCCGCGAGGTGGTGCGGGGGTTCTACCGGGTGTTCGGTGAGCGGCTGACCGACGAACTGTTCCGTGGTGACATCGAGGATCTGCTGTTCGCCGAGGACCGCGACCTGCCCAAGATCGTGTTCCCGTTCATCGCGACCCGCCACGAGTACGACCCGGACACGATGATCTCGGAGCTCAAGGCGAAGGGTCTCTACCAGAGTTCCCCACTGGAGACCCACTGCAAGCTGCTGCCGCTGTTGAACTACTACTCGTTCAAGAACTACGGCTGCATGTTCTACAAGCTCAACGCGGCCAGCCACGTCCGCTCCGTACGACGCAACAAGGACTACGACCGCAGCACCTTCAGCATCAAGTTCCCGCGCACCCTCGACCTGGTCGACGTCGAGTCGTCGCTGCGGCGCGTCGTACTCGCCATCGCCGCCGGTGAGGGCGAACCGGCCGACCACGAGCAGACCCTGATCGACATTTTCCAGCGCCTGGACGCCGAGCCCGACGCTGCCCGATTCGTCGCCCGCCAGTTCCTGGACATGCGCGCGGTCGCCGCTGACATGGGCATCCGGCTCAACTGAGGAGTACCGCAGTGTCAAACCAGTACAACGACTCAGACATCGCCGTCATCGGGATGGCGTGCCGCTTCCCGGACGCGGACTCGCCGTGGGCCCTGTGGCGCAACCTCGTCGCCGGGCACGAGTCGCTGACCTACTTCACCGACGAGGAACTGCTGGCCGCCGGAGCGGACCCGGCGCTGATCGCCGACGTCAACTACGTCAAGGCCGGGCATGTGCGCCCGGACGTGGCGCAGTTCGACGCGGACCTGTTCCGGGTGCCGCGCGACGAGGCGGAGATCATCGACCCGCAGCAGCGGCACTTCCTGGAGTGTGCGGTGGAGGCGCTGCAGCACGCCGGCTACGACCGTGACCCCGACGCGGCGTCGGTCGGGCGGGTCGGCGTCTACGCCGGGGTCGGGCTCAACAACTACGCGCTGCACAACCTGGCCGAGCGGTTCCGCACCGCGTCGTCGGTCGACCACTACCGGCTGATGCTCGCCAGCGACAAGGACTTCCTGGCCACCCGGGCGTCGTACAAGCTGGGTCTGAACGGGCCGAGCGTGAGCGTCAACACGGCCTGCTCGACGTCCCTGGTCGCGATCCACCTCGCCGCGCTGAGCCTGCTGGCCGGCGACTGCGACCTGGCCCTGGTGGGCGCCTCGCATCTGCGCGTGCCGCAGGTGTCTGGCCACCTGTACCAGGAAGGCATGATCTTCTCCCCTGACGGGCACTGCCGGGCGTTCGACGCCAAGGCCCAGGGCACCATCATCAGCAGCGGCACCGGTGTGGTGCTGCTGCGCCGCCTCGGCGACGCGCTGGAGGCCGGCGACTGGGTGCACGCCGTCCTCAAGGGAACGGCGATCAACAACGACGGCGCCGGCAAGACCGGGTACACCGCGCCGAGCGTCGCCGGTCAGGCCGCGGTCATCGCCGACGCGCAGGCCGCGGCGGGCTGCCCGGCCGACACCATCTCCTATGTGGAGGCGCACGGCACCGGCACACCGATGGGCGACCCGATCGAGGTCGCCGCCCTGACCGAGGTGTTCGGCCCGGGCACCGACCGCAGCGCCCCGTGCGCCCTGGGCACGGTGAAGACGAACATGGGCCACCTGGACACCGCCGCCGGCATGGCTGGTTTCATCAAGACGGTGCTCATGCTGGAGCACCGCACGCTGGTGCCGAGCCTGCACTTCGAGACGGCCAACCCGGAGATCGACTTCGCCGGTGGCCCGTTCGCGGTCAACACCGAATGCCGGGACTGGACCGCCGACGGGCCGCTGCGCGCCGGCGTGAGCTCCTTCGGCATCGGCGGCACCAACGCCCACGTGGTGCTGGAGCAGGCCCCGCCACGCCCGCAGGCACCGGCGGACCGCCCGGCGGAACTGGTGGTGCTCTCCGCCCGCTCCGAGGATGGTCTGGGCCGCTACGCCGGTGACGTCGCCCGGCACCTGCGCCAGAACGACCAGCTGGATCTCGCGGCGGTCGCGCAGACCCTGGCGCTGGGCCGCCGCGAGCAGCCGCTGCGCCTGGCTGTGGTGGCCAACGACCGGCGCGACGCGGCCATGGCCCTGGCCCTGGGCGGTGACCGGGTTCGCTCCGGCAGCGCCGGCGCACAGCCGCCCACCGTGGTGTTTGAGCCCGTCACCGCGCCCGCCGGTGGCCTGAGCGGGCACGTCGCCGCGCTGCGCGAACACGTGCCCGGCTTCGCGCAGTCCCTCACCGAAGCGCTGCCCGGCCGGTCCTTCGGCGAGGACGAGGAGTCCACCCGCGCCGTGGCCCAGGCCACCGCCGCGGTCCTGCGGGCGTGGGGTGTGCGGGCCGGCGAAACACCAACCCAGGAAACCTCCACACTGCGGGTACGGCTGCTGCCCGCCGACGGTCAGCCGATCGGCATCGCGCACCTGCTCGACGTGGTGGCTCGGGCGTGGACGGCCGGCGTGCCGATCGACTGGACGGCGGTGCACGCCGGCCGTCCCGTGCGGCGGGTACCGCTTCCGGCCCAGCCGTTCGAGCACCGGACCTTCTGGATCGACCCGGCCCACACCGCCGAGCCGCAGCCGGAACGCACCCGCCTGGCCGACCAGCTCTCCGAACTCGACGACGACGCCAAGCTCGACCTCATCGGCGGCTTCGTCACCGGTGAGATCGCCCACGCCATCGGCGACGACGAGGTCGATCCGCAGGCGAACCTCTTCGAACTCGGACTCGACTCGCTGCTGCTGATCGAGATCGTGGCGCGGCTCAGCGACGAGATCGGCTTTGACGTGCCGTCGTCGAGCTTCGTGGAGTACCCGACGGTGGACGAGTTCATGCGCAACCTCGCCGGCCTGCTCGGGCTCTCCCCGGCCGACGCGGACGACGATCCGCCGGCCGCGACCGCGCGGATGTCCCGCCGGGCCCGATCCGCCCTGGCGCAGCACACCGAGCCGCACTGACGACCCGCGCAGCACCGACCCGAACCACGTCACCACCAGAAACCGGGAGACCTCCACATGGACGACCAGCGCGCGCTGCTGCTGAACCTGCTGCGGCGGGTCACCGCGACCGCGCAGGCCCCCGAGGGCATCGCCGTCATCGGGCTCGCCGGCCGTTACCCCTTGGCCGATTCCCCGGATCAGTTCTGGCGGAACCTGCTGGCGGGGCGCGACTGCATCCGGGAGGTCCCCGCGCAGCGGTGGGACGCCGACGCGCACTACGACCCGGCCGGCCGGGGCCGCAGTTACAGCAAGTGGGCCGGCTTCCTCGACGGCGTCGACCTGTTCGACCCGCTGTTCTTCCAGATCGCTCCGGAGCAGGCCGAGGCGATGGATCCGCAGGAGCGGCTGTTCCTGCAGACGGCGTGGGCGACGTTCGAGGATGCCGGATACCCGCCAGCCGCGCTCGCCCGCACGAGCCGGGTCGGCGTGTTCGCCGGGGTCATGAACAACGACTACGAGTGGATGGCCGGCCGGGCCGACGCGCTGGGTGTGCAGACGCAGGCCCGCAGCAGCCACTGGTCGGTGGCGAACCGGGTGTCGTTCACGCTCGACCTGCGCGGGCCGAGCGTCGCCGTGGACACCGCCTGCTCGGCGTCGCTGACCGCCGTGCACCTGGCCTGCCAGAGTCTGCGGGCCGGGGAGTGTGACGTGGCCCTGGCCGGCGGCGTCAACCTCATCCTCGACCCGTCGCATCTGCGCGGCCTCTCCGAGCGGGGCATGATCTCGCGGGGGAGTGTCTGCCGCAGCTTCGGGGCGGGTGCGGACGGCTTCGTTGATGGTGAGGGCGTCGGCGCCGTGCTGCTCAAACCGTTGCGCCGCGCGGTGGCCGACGGCGACCGCATCGACGCGGTGATCCTGGGTTCGGCGATCAACTCCGGCGGGCGTACCAGCGGATACACCGTGCCCAGTGCCACCGCCCAGACCGAGGTGATCACCGCCGCGTTGCGGCAGGCCCGGGTCGACCCGGCGACGCTGAGCTACCTGGAGACCCACGGGACGGGCACCGCGCTGGGTGACCCGCTGGAGATCCGGGCCCTGACCGAGGCGTTGGGTGGGCCGGTCGGGCCGGACAGGGGCGCTCGCCGGTGCGCGATCGGTTCGGCGAAGTCCGCGATCGGTCACCTGGAGTCCGCCGCCGGCATCGCCGGGCTGACCAAGGTGCTGATGCAGCTGCGCCACGACATGATCGCGCCGTCCCTGCACGCGGACGAGCCCAACCCGCACATCGACTTCGACCAGGCCCCGGTCGAGCTGGTCCGCGAGGCGCGGCCCTGGCCGAAGCCGGCCGACGGGTCGCGCCGGGCGGGCATCAGCTCGTTCGGTGGTGGCGGCGCGAACGCGCACATCGTCATCGAGGAGTACCGCCCCGCCGCCGATGGATCGCCGGCCGAGTCCGCGTCCGGGCCGGAACTTGTCGTGCTGTCGGCCCGGACCGCGACGCAGCTGGTGGAGGTCGCCCGCAGGCTGGCCGACCACCTGACCGGGCGTGACGCCGCCCCGCAGCCGGTGGCGGACCCGGCGGCGGCCGAGCGGTTGGCGCTGTGCCGGGCCGAGGCCGCAGCCGTGCTCGGCGTCGACCCGCACGATGTGGATGTCGACGTTGACCTCGCCAGCTGCGGATTCGACCTGGCTGATCTGGTCACCCTGGCTGACCGGCTGCGCCCCTCGGCCGGGCCGGCCGCGGCCGAGGCGGTCCTGGCTGGCTGCCCCCTGACCGAGGTCGCCGCACACGTCGGCCCGGACCAGGCGGTGCCAACGCCCGCCGGGACTGTTCTGGCTGACGTCGCGCACACCCTGCAGACTGGCCGCACGGCGATGGCGCACCGGCTGGCGTTCGTGGCTGAGGACGTCGCCGACGCCGCCCGGCGCCTGACCCGGTGGGCCGACGGCGACCAGGACCCGGACATCCACACCGGACACCTGGAACACTCGGTCGGCGAGCCCTCGGCGGCGCAGCAGGAGCGACGCCGCCGCGTCCACGCCGAGGCGGACCTGGCCGCCGCCGGTGCGCTGTGGGTCGAGGGCGTCGACCTCGACTGGTCCCAGCTGCGGGCCGGCCGGCCCGCCCGCCGGATCCCGTTGCCGACCTACCCGTTCGGCGGCCAGCGCTACTGGATCGCCGAGCCACCATCCGCACCGGCGCTCGCGACGTCGCCCGGCTCCACGGCCCAGTCCGGGTCCGCCGCCGCAGCCTCGTCCGGTTCCGCAGCGCCGTCGTCCCGCGCAGCGTCGTACGGTTCCGGGGCGCCGTTCGTGGCGGGTGGCGGCGCTGACCTGCGCTACTACCGGCCGGTGTGGCAGCCGGCTGAGGCGATCTTGACAACCCGGCCGGTGGCCGACCCACAGCAGGTGCTGATCCTCGCCCCGGACGGGGCCCGGGACCTCGCCGACGCGATCGCGGCGCACCACCCGCACGACCGGGTGCGCATCGTCCCCGTCGACGGCCCGCTCGACCCGACCGTGGACCGCGTCTATCACCTCGGCGGCGTCCGGCTGCGCGCCGACGAGCGGGCGCGGCGGGATCCGTTCGCCTGCGGCCTGTCCAGCCTGCTGCGGCTGATCCGGCAACGGGCCGAAGAATCGACCGGCGGCACGCTACAGGTACGGGTCGTCACCGCCGATGTGGTGGATCTCGACAGCGGCGGCAGTGGTGACCCGTTCGCCGCCGCTCTACACGGGATCATGCAGGTGGCGCCGAAGGAGGTACCGGGGCTGCAGGGTGTCTGCGTGGACGTCGCATCCGCCGAGCTGCCGGACCCGGCCGGTGTGCGGCGGGTGGCCGCCGCGATCGTGGCCGAAAGCTGCGACACCACGGGCCGCGCCGTCGTGCTGCGTCGTAAGCACCGCTATCTGCGCCAGTTGGCCGAGGTCGAGTTGGCGCCTCCCGAACCGGTGTTCCGTGACCGGGGCAGCTACCTCATCGTCGGCGGTACCGGGGGCATCGGGCAGGCCCTCAGCCTCCGGTTGGCCCGCCGGCACCAGGCCCGGCTCGTCTGGCTCAGCCGGGGGCCGCTGTCCCCGGACGCCCGCGACACCGTCGCGCAGATCGTGGCCGCCGGCGGTGAGGTGGTCCACGTGCAGGGCGACATCGCCAGCGGGGACACCGCCGACCGGGTGGTGCGGGTGGCGCTCGACCGGTTCGGTGACCTGCACGGGGTCGTGCACGCCGCGATGGCCTTCGACGACCGGATGCTGGCCCAGACCGACGACGACGCCGTGCGCGCCCTGGTCGCGGTGAAGACCGAGGGTGTGAACCGCCTAGTGGAGGCGGTGGCTGGGCGGTCGTTGGACTTCCTGACGCTGTTCTCCTCCGTCGGTTCGTTCGGCGGCACCGCCGGCAACGGCGCCTACATCGCCGGGTGCGCGGTCGAGGACGCCCTCGGTCGGCACCTGCGCCAGGACGGCCGTCTCCCGGTGAGCGTCGTCAACTGGGGGTACTGGGGTCCGGTCGGCTCCGGGGCCCGCCCCGGCCTGGAGGGTGTGTTCGCAGCCCTCGGTATCGAGCCGATCGGGCTTGAGGAGGGCCTGGACGCGATCGACCGGGTCCTCGGCAACGCCGTGCCGCAGGTACTGGTCCTGCGGGCCCACCCGTCGGCGGAGGCGACGCTCGGGGTGACCCCCGCCGGGCGGGGCAGTGTCACGGCGGCGCGGCCGGCCCGGCTGGGCACCGCCGACCCGGGCCGCAGCAGCCACCGGGCCACCCCGGCGGCCGGTGACGTGCTCACCGCGCACGAGCAGCTGGGACAGCTGACTGTCCCGCTGCTGCTGGACGCCTACCGGCGCCTCGGCGCCTTCCACCGCGCCGGGGAGCGCTACCAGTTGGAGGACCTGCGGCGTTCGCTGGGCATCTCCGACCGGTTCGTCCGGCTGCACGCCGCGTTGGCGGGGATCCTGGCCGACGCCGGCCTGCTGACCCGCGACGGTGCGGCCATCGCCACCCTGCCGGGTGTCGAGGCGATCGGCGCGGCCGACGTCGCCGCCGCGGAGGCCGGCTGTGACGAGCTGATCCGTCAGTTCCCGGAGGTGGAACCGACGGTGACCCTGACCCGGCTGTTCCTGCGTTCCTACCCCGAGATCCTGCGTGGCGAGGTCAACGCCACCGAGATCATGTTCCCGGGCTCGTCCATGCGGCTGGTGCAGAACTTCTACCGGGGCAACGCCCTCACCGACTCGTTCAACCAGGTCCTGCGCGACGCGCTCGCCGGACTCGTGGACGCCTGGGCCGCTGTCGAGGACAGCGCGGACCGTCCCTTCCAGGTGGTGGAACTCGGCGCCGGCACCGGTGCCACCACCGAGGTGCTGCTGCCGGTACTGGCGCCGCACGCGGCCCGGGTCCGCTACCACGTCACCGACGTCTCCTCCCGGTTCCTGGAGCACGGCGCCGAGCGGTTCGCCGCCACGTACCCCTTCGCCCGCTTCAAGGTGCTCGATCTGGAACGGGAGCCGGCGCAGCAGGGCTTCGTGGTCGGCAGCGCCGACGTGGTCGTGGCCACGAACGTGGTGCACGCGACGCGTGACCTGCGCGAGACGCTGCGCCGGGCGAAGACCCTGCTGCGGCCCGGTGGGTGGCTGCTGCTCAACGAGCTGATTGCGGTTCGCGAGATCGTCACGCTGTGCGGCGGGGTCCTCGAAGGATGGTGGCGTTTCGACGACCCGTCCCTGCGCATCGTCGACTCTCCGCTGGTGGAACGCGACACCTGGCGTCAGCTGCTGTGGGAGGCCGGCTTCGAGCAGGTCCGTGCCGTGCGCGGGCACTGGGACGGCCGTGACCTCGGCCAGAGCGTCGTGGTCGGACGCAGCGACGGCGTCCTGGTGGCGCAGGGCACCCCGCGACCCGTGGCGCAGTCCGTGCCCGCACCAGCCGAACCCGTGGCGGTCCTGCCTGCGGCAATCCGGCCGCCTGAGCCCGAGCGCGTGGACCTTGTCGCCGAGATCCGCGACGTCGTGGCCGCCACGTTGCGCCTCGACGAGACGTTGGACGCCGACCGCCCGCTGGCGGACTACGGCTTCGACTCGCTCAACGGCATCAAGGTGGCCGCCGCGATCGAGGAGCGGCTCGGTGTGCCGGTGCGGCTGAGCACGTTGTTCGAGAACCCCACGGTCCACCTGCTCGCCGAGCACTTCGCCGACGCGGTCACCCCGGCGCCAGCCGACCCGGCCCCGGTCGCGCACGCTGTGAGCACCCCGGCCGTACCCGCTACCCGCCCGGCCACGGTCCTGCCGATCCCGCTGGACCTGATGGTGGAGCCGACCCGCCGGCATCCCCTGGCGCAGGGGCAGCGGGCCCTGTGGATCCTGGAGCAGCTCGCCCCCGGCAACTACGCCTACAACCTGCCGCTCGCGCTGTGGTTGGCGGCCGGAACCGACGTGCCGGTCCTGCGTGCCGCGCTGCGGGTGGTCGTCGCGGCGCACGCGGCGCTGCGCAGCCGGATCGTCGAGACCGACGACGGGCCGGTGGTGGAGGTTGTCGGGAGCTGCGACGTGCCGCTGCGTCACACCCTGCTCGACGGTGGTGAGGACGTGCTGCGTGAGCGGATGCGCGCCGAGGTCCGCCGGCCGTTCGATCTGGCCGCCGCCCCGCTGCTGCGGGCCGACGTGTTCACCCTCGACGACGGCCGGTCGGCGCTGCTGGTGACGTTCCACCACATCGTCTTCGACGGCCTGTCCATCCCGCTGTTCCTGCGTGACGTCGAGCGGGCCTATGCGGACGTGGTGGCCGGGCGCCGCCCGCACGTGCCGGCGCCGCCGAAGCGCTACCAGGACTTCGTGGACTGGCAGCAGGAGTTGCTGACCGGGCCGCAGGCCGAGCGTTTGCGCGGCTTCTGGCTGGACCGGCTGGCCGACGTGCCGGCGCCCACCCAGTTGCCGCTGGACCGGCCCCGCCCGAGCGTGCCGAGCTTCCACGGCGACAGTCACGAGGACCGCATCGACGCTGATGTCGCCGACGCGGTGCGGGCACTGGCGGCGGCCGAGAACACCTCGCGGTTCACGGTGTACCTGGCCGCGTACGTCGCCGTGGTGTCCCGCTACAGCCAGCAGCCGCACGTCGTGGTCGGTGTTCCCGCCGCTGGTCGGCCGCCGACCGGGTTCAACGACGTCATCGGGTACTTCATGAACATGATCCCGTTGGCGCACCAGGTGCGGGCGCAGGACGGGTTCCGGGCCCTGGTGCGGCAGTTGCACCGCACGGTCGTTGACGGGGTCGAGCACAGCGCGTACCCGTACCTGAGCCTGGTTCAGGAGCGTGCCCGGCGAGAGCCGGGTCAGGCGGGTGAGGTGTTCCGGCTCGCCTTCTACTTCCAGAACTGGGTGAGCACCGACAGCGCGGGCCGGCAGCTGCTGGACGCGGTGGCGGGAGTGCACCAGGAAGGCGAGTTCGACCTCACCCTCGAAGTCGTCGAGGAGGCCTCCGGGGCCCGCTGCTGCGTCAAGTACGCGCCGGAGCTGTTCGACCCGGACACCATCGAGCGGTTCATGGGGCACTACCGCACGCTGCTGCGCGCCGCCCTGGCCGAGCCGGAGCGCCCGGTCGGCGGCCTCGATCTGCTCACCGGGGCCGAGCTGCGCCGGGCGTTGGCGGGCAACCCGCAGGACTATCCCCGTGAGCACACCACCTGGGATCTGGTGCGCGCCCGCAGCACGGACACCCCGGACGCGGTGGCCGTCGTGGACGCGCACGGCAGCCTCACCTACGCCGAACTCGCTGCCCGCGTGGCTACCGCCTCGGCCGGGCTGCTGGCCCGGGGGATCGGCACCGGTGACACCGTCGGTGTGCTCCTGCCACGTACCGCCGACCTGCCGGTGGCGCTGCTGGCGATCCTGCGCTGCGGCGCCGCGTACGTGCCGCTGGACCCGATGTACCCGCCGGAGCGGCTCACCTACATGGCCCGCGACGCCGGGCTGAACCTGCTGCTGGTCGGCGCCGACGAGCACGCCGACGCGGACGCGGTCGCGGCGCTGCGGGCGGCTGGTGTCCCGGTCGCCCGCTGGGGCACCGACGACCTGACCGCCGCCGGTACGCCGCAGGAGCCCACAGTCGGCCCTGACGACCTCGCCTACGTCATCTACACGTCCGGTTCCACCGGCCGGCCCAAGGGTGTGGAGATCCCGCACCGGGCCCTGACGAACCTGTTGACGTCGATGGCCCGCGAACCCGGATGCGGCCCGGGTGAGCGTCTGCTGGCCCTCACCACGATCTGCTTCGACATCGCCGGTCTGGAGCTGTTCCTGCCGCTGATCAGCGGCGGCACGGTCGAGATCGTGCCGGACGAGATCGCCCGCGACGGCGTCCGGCTGTGCCGGGAACTGACCCCGGGTCGGGCGACGATCGTGCAGGCGACCCCGGCGACCTGGCGGATGCTGCTGGCGGCCGGCTGGGAGGGTGATCCCCAACTGCGCATCCTGTGTGGTGGGGAGGCCCTCGACCCGGACACCGCGGCCGCGCTGCTGGCCCGGGCCGGTGAGGTGTGGAACGTGTACGGGCCGACCGAGACGACGATCTGGTCCAGTGCCCGCCGGCTCGAACCTGGGCAGCGCGTCACCATCGGTACCGCGATCGCCAACACCCGTCTGCTGGTGCTGGACGAGTCCCGCCAGCTGGTGCCGCCCGGGGTACCAGGGGAGCTGTACATCGGTGGTGACGGGTTGGCGCGCGGCTACCGTGGCCTGCCTGAGCTGACCGCGCAACGGTTCGTGCCGGACCCCTTCGGCCCCGGACTGCTCTACCGCACGGGTGACCTGGTGCGGGCACGGCCCGAGGGTGACCTGGAGTACCTCACCCGCCTCGACGCGCAGGTCAAGGTGCGCGGTTTCCGCATCGAGCTGGAGGAGATCGAGGAGGCGCTGCGCCGCCAGCCGGGAGTACGCGCGGCAGTCGTGGTCGCCCAGCCACGTGGTGTGGACGGTCACCTGCTGCTGGGCTGCGTCACGCTCGACCCGGGCGCCTCAGCACCGGCCGCCGAGGATCTGCGCAGCTGGTTGCCCGAGTACATGGTTCCGCACGCGATCGTCGCGGTCCGCGCGTTCCCGCTGACCCTCAACGGCAAGGTCGACCGCAAGGCCCTCACCGGTCTCACCGTTGCGGAGGTCCGTACCACCTGGGGCGTGGACGCCGCCGCGCCCGCCCCGGCGACGCACCGCGACCAGCACGCGGACCCGCTGGTGGCGGGGCTGGCCGCGCAGGTCGCCAACCTGACCGGCCTTGACCCGGCCCGCATCGGTGTGCGGACCCCGCTGGGGGAGTTGGGGCTCAGCTCCGTCGGTTTCACCGCCCTCGGCGCCGACCTGTCCCGCCGCCTGGGTGTCGAGGTGCGCCCGACGGTCTTCTACCAGCACGGCACCGTGACCACACTGGCCCGCTACCTCACCCAGCAGCACCGCACGGCTGTGGAGGCGGCCTACGGCGTCGCCCGGCTGCCCGAACCGGCCGTGGGCGCGCACGCGCAGCCCGGGTTGACGGCGCTCCCGGCACCGACGGGTGCGGACCGGGACGTCGCGGTGATCGGCGCCGCCGCCCGCCTGCCCGGCTCGGCCGACCTGGACACCTTCTGGGCGCACCTGCTGGCCGGTGACGACCTGGTGACGGAGATCCCCACGGACCGGTGGGACTGGCGGTCGTTCGACGGGCGGGAGGGTCGCCCGGCGTCGCGGTCGCGCTGGGGTGGTTTCGCCCCGGACGTGGACCGCTTCGACGCCGCGTTCTTCGGCATCTCGCCCCGTGAGGCCGAGCTCATGGACCCGCAGCAGCGCTTGGTGCTGGAGGCGGTGTGGAGCGCCGTCGAACACGCCGGTTACCGCCCGTCCGACCTCGCCGGCCGGCGTGTCGGGGTGTTCCTGGCGGTGACCAACACCGACTACCCGGAGGTCCAGCGGGCCGCCGGGCGGACCCCCGAGCCGCACACCCTCACCGGGGCGGCCCTGTCGATCGTGCCCAACCGGGTCTCCTACCTGCTGGATCTGCGCGGGCCCAGCGTGGCCGTGGACACCGCCTGCTCCGGGTCGCTCACCGCTGTGCACGAGGCCGTCGCAGCCCTGCACCTGGGTGACTGCGACCTCGCCATCGCCGGTGGGGTCAGCCTGATCCTCAGCCCGTCGGTGTACCTGGCACTCAGCCAGAGCGAGATGCTCAGCCCCGAGGGGCGTTGCAAGGCCTTCGACAGCGCCGCCGACGGTTACGTGCGTGGTGAGGGCGTCGGCGTGGTGGTGCTCAAGCCGAACGCGGCGGCCCAGGCCGACGGGGACGCCGTCCTCGGTGTCATCAAGGGCACCGCGATCAACCACAGTGGCCGCACCACGTCGCTCACCGCACCCAACCCGGACGCCCAGGCCGCCGTGGTGCTGGCCGCCCACCACGCGGCCGGCACCGACCCGGCGACCGTCGGCTACATCGAGACCCACGGCACCGGTACGGCGCTCGGCGACCCGATCGAGGTGACCGGTCTGCGTTCGGCGTTCGAGACGTTGTTCGCGCAGTCGGGTCGGCCGGCGCCGGCCGGGGCGATCGGCATCGGGTCGGTCAAGACGAACATCGGCCACCTGGAGGCGGCCGCCGGTGTCGCCGGGCTGCTCAAGGCGCTGCTGGCGTTGCGGCATCACACGATCCCAGCGACCCTGCACTTCCACGAGGCCAACCCATACCTGCCGCTGGACGATGGCCCGTTGCGGGTGGTTGAGCGGGCCACGGACTGGCCGGCGCCGCTGGGCCCGGACGGTGCGGCCCGCCCCCGGCGGGCCGGGGTGAGCTCCTTCGGCTTCGGCGGCGCCAATGCCCACGTGGTCGTGGAGGAGGCCCCGCCCGCGACCCCCGCACCGGCCACCACCGACAGGAACAGGCTGTACGTGCTGTCGGCCCGCACCCCCGAGGCCCTGCGGGCCACCGCCGAGCGGTTGGCCAGCCACCTGCCCGCGCACCCAGAGCTGGACCCCGGCGACGTGGCGTTCACCCTGTACGTGGGTCGGGAGGCGTGGGAACACCGCCTCGCCGTGCTCGCCGACGGCCTCGCCACCTGCGCCGACGCCCTGCGACGGCACCTGGCCACCCCGGGTGGTGCGGCCGCCTCCGGGGTCGTCGTCGCCGGTGGCGGCACCGAGCACCGGGACATAGCCGAGCGGTGGGTTCGCGGCGAGGACGTGGACCTCAGCGCGGCTGTCGGGTCCGGCCGCCGGGTGCACCTGCCGGCGTACCCGTTCGCCCGCACCCGCCACTGGGTGCGTTCCGTCTCCGGCGGGCGGCCCGCAGCCCAGGTCACCAACACAATGGCGCTGCTGGACTCCAACGTGTCCACCCTGGACGGTGTCGCCTTCGACAAGGAGTTGACCGGACAGGAGCCGTTCCTGCGTGACCACGTGGTCGCCGGCAGCCCGGTCCTGCCCGGAGCCGTGCAGATCGCCATGGCTCGGCGCGCCGGCCTGCTGGCCGACCCGCAGCGGCCGGTGCTCTGCGTCGAGGACATCGTGTGGGGTGCCCCCGTGCGCCTGGCCGGTGCGGGCACCGCGACTCGGATCCGCGTCGCGGTGCGGCGCGACGCCGCCGGTCAGCTCACCTTCGAACTGCGTGATGTGCTGACCGGGGTGCCGCACGCGACCGGCACCCTGTCGTCCACCCCGCCGCCGCAGCTTCCGCGCGTGGACCTCGACGCGGTGACCGCCCGCTGCCCGGACCGGGTTGACGAGGCCGCCTGCTACGCACAGTTCGAGGCCGTCGGCTTCGACTACGGACCCACCTTCCGGCTCGTGCGGGAGATCGCGCAGGGTGACAGCGAGGCCATCGCCCGGCTGACCCGCCCCGGTGGTGTCGAGCAGGACGGCGACGCCGACGCCGACGTGCTCATGGCCGCGGCCGTGGACACCGCGCTGCAGGTAGCCGGCCGGTTGGTGTCCGGTGGGCGGACCGACCAGCCCGCGCACCTGCCCTTCAGCGTTGACCGGGTGTGGCTGACCGGGCCGCTTCCGCAGTCCTGGTCCGCCCACGCGGTGCGCCGCCCCGGCGGCGCCGGGTCACTGGTCTGCGACATCAGCCTCGCCGGACCCGACGGCGCGGTGTTCGGCCGGGTCGAGGGCTTCGCCCTGCGGCCGCAGACCGCCCCGCCTCGGGACGGCCGCGTCCTGGCCTTCGCGCCACTGTGGACGCCCGCACCCAGCACACCGGGTGACGGCGCCCTTTCCGAGCCGCAGGGCGGCACCACGGTCCTCGTCGGGTTCCCGGCCGGCTCAGCCCTGGCCGACCGGCTCGCCGCAGGCACCACCACCCTGACCTGCGCCGGACTCGACGGCACGGAAGCGGCCCGGGGGGCTCTCACCGCCACCCTCGCCGAGGCGGCGGGCGGGCCGGCACCGCACCGGGTGGTGCAGTGGGGCGCCGGCACCGCCGACGGTTCCGGCCCCGGGCTGCGCACCGCCATCACCATCGCCGCGCAGTGGCACGCGCGCACCCAGCCACTGCGCTGGCTCTACCTGGCACCGGGTAACGCCGCCGACCCTGCCGACGCCGCCATGACCGGCTTCGCCCGTTCGCTCGCCGCCGAGAACCCCCGGCTGCGGCTCAGCGTGCTCGCCGTACCCGACGCCGCTGCCGACGCCGTGGCCGATGCGGTCGCCCGGGAGCTGAACGGCCGTGGTGTCGCCGAGGTGCGCATCGACCAGGCCGGGCAGCGCTACCAGCCGGCCTGGCGCCGCACCGGCCTGCCGGTCGAACCGACGCCGCTGGCCCGACCCGGCGTCCACCTCGTGGTCGGCGGCACCGGCGCCCTCGGGCTCGGCGTCGCCGCGCGCATCGCCCGCCACCCCGGGGCCACTGTCGTGCTGCTCAGCCGCACCGACCCGGGCCCCGACGCCGCTGCCCGCATCGGTGAACTGACCGCCGGCGGCGCGCACGTCGACCACGTGCGGGCCGACGTCGCCGACCGGGCCTCGCTTCGGGCCGCCCTCACCGACGTGCGGCACCGGTTCGGGCCGATCACCGGTGTGGTGCACGCCGCCGGGGTACTGCGCCCGGGGCTGCTCGCCGGTCGGTCCGCCGCCGACATCGACGCCGTACTTGAGGCGAAGGTGACCGGGCTGCGGCTGCTGGATGAGCAGACCGTTGGCGATGACCTGGCGTACCTGGTGGTGTTCTCCTCGATCGCCTCCGTGCTGCCCGGGCTCGGTCAGGTCGACTACGCCTACGCCGCCGCCTACCTGGACCACTTCGCGGTGGGCCGGGAACAGCAGCGCATCGCCGGGCTGCGGCGCGGACGCACCCTCTGCGTCGACTGGCCGTTGTGGGCCGACGGCGGCATGCAGGCCGACCCGGCGGTCCGCGAATGGGCGGCCACCGAACTGGGTCTGCATCCGCTGCCCAGCGGGCCTGCCTTCGACGCCCTCGACGCCGCGCTCGCCACGGACGCCGCCCGGTTGGTGCTGGCCGTCGGCGACAGCGAGCGCATCCTGCGCGCCCTCAACGGCGCCGCCCCCGCCGAGCAGATCCCTGCCCCGGACCGGGTCGCCCCACCACCGGATGGCGCCGACGACACGGACACCGACCGGGTCGCGGAGTACCTCATCGGGGTTGTCGCGGCCGAGCTGGGACTGCCGGCGGCCGAACTGCCGCCCACCGAACCCCTGGAGCGGTACGGCCTGGACTCCCTGATGATCGTGGCGTTGACCCGGAGCCTGGAGTCCCGCCTGGGTTCCCTGCCCAAGACCCTGTTCTTCGAGCACCAGACCGTCGAGGACCTGGCCAGGGTGCTGGTCGCCCGGCACGGCGGCACCCGGCTCGTCGCACCCGCCACCACGCAGACCACCGCCGCGATCAGCGCCGAGCTGCCGGGGCGGGATGCCGTTGTCACCACCACCCCGGCGGCAACGCCGCCGCAGCCCGATGACGACGACGACATCGTCATCATCGGCATCGCCGGCCGGTATCCGCAGGCCGACGACCTGCGGGAGTTCTGGCGCAACCTGCGCGCCGGCCGCGACTGCATCGAGGAGATCCCCGCCGAACGGTGGCGCGCGGACGCGTTCTTCGACCCGCAGAAGGGCCGCCTGGGTCGCAGCTACAGCCGGTGGGGAGGTTTCCTGCGCGACGCCGACCGCTTCGACCCCCTCTTCTTCCGCATGTCGCAGGTGGAGGCTGAACACGTCGACCCGCAGGAGCGGGTGTTCCTGCAGACCGTGTGGCAGCTGCTGGAGAACGCCGGCTACCCACGGGAGCAGCTGCGCGGCAGCCGCACCGGTGTCTTCGTCGGCATGATGTACGGCCACTACCAGCTCTACGGGGTGCAGGCGGCGCTGCGCGGCGAGGGCATCGCCACCTCGTCGTCCTACGCCTCCGTCGCCAACCGGGTGTCGTACTTCTTCGACTTCCACGGCCCCAGCGTCGGCCTGGACACGATGTGCTCCTCGTCGCTGGTCACCATCCACCAGGCGTGCCTGGCCATCCGCAACGGCGACTGCGACACGGCGGTGGCCGGCGGGGTGAACATCTCCAGCCACCCGGTCAAGTACCTGCAACTGGCCCAGCGTGGGTTCCTGTCCACCGACGGGCGCTGCCGCAGCTTCGGCCCTGGCGGCGACGGCTACGTGCCCGCCGAGGGCACCGGCGCGGTCCTGCTCAAGCGCCGCAGCGCGGCCGAGGCCGACGGTGACCGCATCCTCGCCGTGGTGAAGTCCTCCACGGTCAACCACGGCGGCTCCGGTAACGGGTACTCGGTGCCGAACCCGAAGGCGCAGGGCGAACTGATCGCGCAGGCCCTGCGGCGGGCCGGTGTGGACCCGGCCGACCTGGACTACCTGGAGGCGCACGGCACCGGCACCTCGCTGGGCGACGCGGTCGAGATGGCCGGGTTGGCGCAGGCCATCGGCGGACGCCGGCCCGCGGACCGGCCGTTGCCGATCGGCTCGGTGAAGTCCAACATCGGCCACGCCGAGTCGGCGGCCGGCGCCGCGGCCGTGGCCAAGGTCCTGCTGCAGTTCCAGCACCGCGAGCTGGTGCCCTCGCTGCACTCCACCGAACTCAACCCGGCGCTCGACGTGGCCGCGGCCGGGGTGAGTGTGCAGCGGGAACTCGCGCCGTGGCCGACTCCGGTGGGCCCGGACGGGAAGCCCCGGCCCCGCACCGCCGGGATCAGCTCCTTCGGCGCCGGCGGCACCAACGCGCACCTGGTGGTGCAGGAGTACGTCGCCGCGCCCCGGCCACCCGCCCGCCGTCACCCCGGCGCCGGCACGCTCGCCGTCCTGTCGGCCCCGTCCGCGCAGCAACTGCGCGGCTACGCCCGCCGGCTGGCCGAGCACCTCGACGGTGAGGGCGCCGACGTCGACCTCGACGCCCTCTGTTTCACCCTGCAGGTGGGCCGGGAGGCGATGGCACACCGGCTGGCCGTCGAGGCCGACGACACCGCCGCCGTGGCGCGGGCCCTGCACCACTTCGCCGCCGGCACCCCGCAGGAACGCACCTGGACTGGTCACTGCGACCCTCGCCGGCCCGGCCCCGCCCTGGATCCCGACACAGAAACGACCACCGGTACGGCTGGCCTCGCCGACGCCTGGACCAAGGGCGCCCGGGTCGACTGGCGGGCCCGGTACGTCGTCGCGCCCGTGCGGGTGGACCTGCCCGGCCTGCTGCTCGGCGGCGAGAGGGTCTGGCTAGCCACCGCGGACGCCGAACTCGCCGCGGTCGGCGCCGGCCCCTCGTTCGCGCGCCGGACGCTGCTGGTGAAGGACTGGGCACCGGCCCCGACCGAGCTGGGTGACCTGCCGCGCCGCATCGCGGTGCTGGCCACCCCGGCCACCCGGACGACCGCCGAGGTGCTGGCCGCGCGGCTGCCCGGCGCGGAACTGGTGGACGTCGGTTCACCGGCCGATCGTGGTACCGGTCCGGCCTTCGACGCGGTCGTGGACCTCGCCGGCTGCGCTGGCGGTGCCCGCGAACCGCTGGACGGGTGGCTGCCGTGGTTGCAGGCGACCGTGGCGGACCGGTCCCGCCCGCTCACCCTCCTGCTGGTCACCCGTGGCCTGGAGGCCCCCGACGGGGTCACCTCCAGCCTCGCCGGTGCGGAGCGGGTCGGCCTGTACCGGATGCTCGGCGCCGAGTACCGGCACGTCCGCTCGCGGCACCTCGACGTCGCGGCGACCGCCACTGACCCGGCCGTGGCCGACGCCGTCCGGGTTGAGCTCGGCGACCGGGGTGACGCCGTGGAGGTTCGCGTGCGGGGTGCGGCGCGGGACCGTGCCGTCCTGCGCCCGACGTCCGATGAAACCGGGCCGTCCCTGTTCGCAGACTTCCCGGCCGACCACGTCCTGTGGGTCACCGGTGGCACCCGTGGCATCGGTCTGCTGACCGCCCGCCACTTGGTCGAAACGCACGGGGTCCGGCGGGTTGTCCTCAGCGGACGCACCCCGCTGCCGCCGCGCACCCAGTGGCCGGCGCGCAGCGCTGACCAGGGCGCCCAGGGCCGCCTCGTTCGCGCCGTCGCGGACCTGGAAAGCCGGGGTGCGCGGGTGGAGGTGCTGGCCGTGCCGCTGGACCAGCCGGAGCGGGTGGCCGAGGCGGTCCGCCACGTGCGGGCCACCCTGGGTCCGATCGGCGCTCTCGTGCACAGCGCCGGAACCACCGACTTCGAGCATCCGGCGTTCATCCACAAGCCGCTCGACCCTATCCGGGCCGTGCTCGCGCCGAAGGTCGACGGCATCGACGCCCTCGTCGAGAACCTGCGGGAGGAGCCGCTGCGCTTCGCCCTGCTGTTCTCGTCGGTCGCCGCCGTGTCCCCGGCGTTGGCGTCCGGGCAGAGCGACTACGCCATGGCCAACGCCTACCTCGACTACCTGGCCCAGGCCCGGCCGTTCGGCCTGCCGATCGTGAGCATCCAGTGGCCCAGCTGGAAGGACACCGGGATGGGCGAGGCCACGACCGCGACCTACCGTGGCACCGGCCTGGCGACGTTGCGCGACCGCGACGGACTGGATCTGCTTGACCGGGCGGTGGCGGCCGGTCACCGGGTGGTGCTGCCCGCCGTGGTCACCGACCCGACCTGGACCGCCGACCGCATCACCCAGCCGACCCCGACCCCAGCAGCGGCAGCGTCCCCGGCTCCGGTAGCGGGTCCGGTGGCCACGGCCGCCGCGCAGTCCGCCGCCGCTGATCCCGGTCCGGTTCGGTCGGACCCGGTCGTCAAGCCCGTCGAGGGCGTCGATACGGCCGGGGCGGTCGCCGCCCTGACCTCGGCGATGCTCGGTGATCTGGCCGCCGAGCTGGGCTTCAGCCGCGAGCAGCTCGACGGCGCCACACCGGTGTCCGACTACGGGACCGACTCGATCCTCGTCGCACAGGTGATCCAGGGCGTCGGCCGCCGCCTCGGGGTCGAGCTCGACCCGTCGGCGCTGTTCGAGAACCCCACCGTGGACGGCTTCGCGGCCTGGATCGCGCAGCGCCACCCCACCGAACTGGTCCGCGCGTACGGGACGGACGACGCCGTCGGGGCGGACCCACTGGCGGCCCCGGACGGGTTGGTGGCGTCCAACGCATCAGCGGCGCCGGTGGTGTCCGACGCGTCGTCGGCGACGATCGAATCGGACGCCTCTTCCCCGACCGTCGAATCGGACGCCTCGGCGGCGATGGGATCGGCACCGTCGGACGTGCGGTCCTCGCCGATCGGGGAGAACCAGGCCCCGACGATCAGGGATCGCGGCGGCGACGGGCCACGCCCCGACGACCTCGCGATCGTCGGCATGGCCTGCCGGTTCCCGGGCGCACCCGACCTGGACGCCTACTGGCGGCTGCTGGTCGAGGGCCGTTCGGCCATCACCGCCGTACCCGAGGATCGTTGGGGCCGGTCAACGCCCTTCCACGCGGGACTGATCGACGACTGGCGCAGCTACGACCCGGAGGCGTTCCTGCTCTCCGCCCGGGACGCGGCGGCCATGGACCCGCAGGCACTGATGCTGCTGGAACTGGTCCTCACCGCCGCGCACCACGCCGGCCACCCGCCGCAGGAGCTCAAGGGCCGGCGGATCGCCGTGTACGTCGGGGGTCGCAGCCAGCACCAGCCCAGCGCGGAGGACCTCGCCGGCGTGCCGAATCCGGTGATGGTGACGGGGCAGAACTACCTCGCGGCGAACGTGTCGCAGTTCTTCGACCTGCACGGGCCGTGCCTGGTGGTGGACACCGCCTGTTCGTCGTCGCTGGTCGCCCTGGAGATGGCGGGTCAGGCCATCCGCTCCGGGGACGCGGAGGCCGCGTTCGTGGCTGGGGTGAGCCTGCTGGCCGACGACCGGGCGCACCGGGTGTTCGACCAGCGTGGGCTGCTCAGCGCCGAGCCGCGCTTCCACGCCTTCGACGCCCGGGGCGGCGGGTTGGTGCTGGGGGAGGGCGGCGGTGTCGTCCTGGTGAAGTCCTACGCGCGGGCGGTGGCCGACGGCGACCGGGTGTACGCGGTCGTGCGGGGTCTGGCGGTCAACAACGACGGCCGCACGGCCGGCCCGGCCACCCCGAACCTGCACCTGCAGCAGGAGGTCATGCGCCGGGCGCTGCAGCGCAGTGGCCTGGCCCCGCACCAGGTGGCGCATGTGGAGGCCAACGCCTCCGGCAGCATCATCACGGACCTGCTTGAACTCAAGGCGGTCCAGGCCGTCTACCGGCAGGAGGCGGCGGGGTCGCCGTGCACGATCGGGTCGGTCAAGCCGAACATCGGCCATCCGCTGACCGCCGAGGGGATCGCGGGGCTGATCAAGCTGGTGCTGATGCTGCACCACCGCACCCGGG
Source organism: Dactylosporangium sp. NPDC051484 (assembly GCF_040689395.1). Classification (NCBI taxonomy): domain Bacteria; kingdom Bacillati; phylum Actinomycetota; class Actinomycetes; order Micromonosporales; family Micromonosporaceae; genus Dactylosporangium; species Dactylosporangium sp. NPDC051484. Next base: position 64,777 of record NZ_JBFAZX010000034.1, read on the forward strand.
TGCCGTTCCTGTCCGGTCAGCAGCCGATGCCGCACCTGGACACGGCCGCCGCGGGCCTGCGCATCGACCGCAGCGCCGTGCCGTGGGATGCCGCGCCGCTGGTCGCGGCGCTGAACTGCTTCGCTGACGGGGGCACCAACGTGCACGTGGTCCTCACCCCACCACCGGACACCGCGCCGGCGGGACGTGACCCGCTGCCGCTGCCCGAACTGCACCGCCGCGACCTGCGCCCGGCCGCGCCCGCCGCAGCACCCCCGGGGCCGGTTGTCCGGTTCTTCCCCGGGCAGACCCCACGGACCGACACCGCGTCGGCGCAGACCCCACCGGCCGGCCCGGTGCCGGTGGACTCCCCACCGGTCGAGGCCGCCGCGAACGGCACGACCACCTTCTGGGGGCGGTACCGATGAGGGCTGCGACGGTCTTCATGTTCTCCGGGCAGGGCTCCCAGTACCACCACATGGGGCGGGAGCTGTTCGACACCGAACCGGTCTTCCGGGCCGCCCTGGAACGCCTCGACGACATCGTGTTGCAGGAATCGGGCCGCTCCGTGCTGGCGACGATGTACGACCCGGCCCGGTCGCGCAGCGAGATCTTCGACGACACCGGGCTGACCCACCCGGCGATCGTCATGGTGGAACTGGCCCTCGCCGAGACGCTCATCGCCCACGACGTGCGGCCCGACCTGCTGCTCGGGTCGAGCCTGGGGGAGTACACGGCCGCGACCCTGGCCGGGGTGATCGACGAGCGGTCCTGCCTGCGCCTGCTCGTGGGCCAGGCCCGTGCCGTGACCGAGGGCCACCCCGGCGGCATGATCGCGGTCCTGGCCGGGGAGGAGCTGTTCCACCGCACCCCGCAGCTGCACCAGCACACCGAGTTGGCCGGGCGCAACTACGCCGAGCACTTCGTGGTCGCGGGGCCACCGGAGGGCCTGGCCGTCGCCGAGGCGTGGATGCGGGACACCGACGTGCTGCACCAGCGCATCCCGGTACGCCACCCGTTCCACTCCCGGTGGATCGACAGCGCCCGCGCCGCCTACGAGCCGCTGCTGGACGGGTTGGTGCTGGCGCCACCCAGCCTGCCGGTGATCTCGTGCGCGACCGGCGGCCGGCTGGACCGGTTCACCCGCGAACACCTGTGGCGGCTGGCCCGCGACCCGATCGAGTTCGCGACCACCATCGCCGCGCTTGAGGCGTCCGGCGGCCCCTACCTGTACCTGGACCTCGGTCCGTCGGGGACGCTGCACAACTTCGTGCGCGCCAACCTGTCGCCGCAGTCGGAGTCGGTGTCGCACGCCCTGCTCAGCCCGTACCACCAGGACCCTCGGGTCATCTCGACGATCAGGTCGGTGCACCGCGACCGGCCCCGGCGCAGGCAGGACGGAGTCGGCATGACCGGACCCCACCGCACCCCCGTCGTGTTCGGGTTCCCCGGGCAGGGGGCGCAGGTCAAAGGCATGGGGCGGGACCTGTTCGACCGCTTCCCCGACGAGGTCGCGGCGGCCGACGCCGTACTCGGGTACTCGGTGCAGGAGTTGTGCCTGCGAAACCCCGACGGGCGGCTGCGCGAGACCCGGTACACCCAGCCGGCCCTGTACGTCGTGGAGGCGCTGAGCCACCTGGCGCGGCTGGCCGACGAGCCGGACCGCCCGGACTACCTGGTCGGGCACAGCCTGGGGGAGTACACCGCGCTGTTCGCGGCCGGGGTGTTCGACTTCGAGACCGGCCTGCGGCTGGTACGTCGCCGGGGTGAGCTGATGAGCAGCGCCGACCCGGGCGCGATGGCCGCGGTGATCGGCTGCGATCAGGCGGCCGTCGAGGAGATCCTGTCCGACCCGGCCCTGTCCGGGGTGGACCTGGCCAACCAGAACGCACCCGACCAGTTCGCGCTGGCCGGACCGGCCGAGCAGCTGGCGCTGCTGAGCGAGGCGGCCGGGGCCCGGGGCGGGCGGGTGGTGATGCTCAACGTCAGCGCCTCGTTCCACTCCCGCTACATGGCCGCCGCCGCGCAGGAGTTCGCCCGCTTCCTCGACGGGTTCCGCTTCGCCGACCCGAGCATCCCGGTCATCGCCAACACCACCGCCCGGCCGTACCCGCCGGGCGGGGTGCGGGACCTGCTGGCCCGGCAGCTGGCCAGCCCGGTGCGCTGGTCGGACACCGTGCGGTACCTGATGCGTGAGGCACCCGGCTTCACCTTCCAGGAGCTGGGTCCGGGCCGCACCCTCACCAAACTGGTCGACCGGATCCGCTCCACCGCCGATCCCCTCCCGCCCGCTCCACCATCGGCCCCGGCGGCGAACGCCTACCCGCCGCCGTCCGCGACCCGCCCGGTGGAGTCGCCCCCACCATCGTCCGCGACCGTGACGGTGCGGGTGGCGGGCGGCGATGTCGGCGGTGAGCAGTCGCCCCCGCCAGCACCGTCCCCCGTGGTGGTGTCGCAGCCCTGGATACCCGGGGCCGCGACGTTCCGGGGGCGCTACGGGCTGCGCCACGCCTACGTCACCGGCTCGATGTACGGGGGGATCTCCGGTGGTGAGTTCGTCTGCGCGGTCGCCAAGGCCGGCGCCCTCGGCGTCGTGGGAACGGGTGGGGCCAGCGTCGCCGCGGCGGCGGACCTGGTGACCCGGGCCCGTGAGTCCGGGGCGCAGACACCGCTCGCGGCCAACCTGCTCTACCGCCACGGCCGCCCCGACGAGGAACTGGCCCTGGTGGACGAGTTTCTGCGCCTGGGCGTCGACGTGGTGGAGGCCTCCGGTTTCCCGCACATCACCCCGGCCCTGGTGAAGTTCAAACTCAAGGGCGGGCGGGTGCTGGCCAAGGTGTCCCGCACCGACGTGGCCGCCGCGTTCCTCACCCCACCGCCGGCCGGGATCGTCGCCGACCTGCGCGCCACCGGTGCCGTGTCACCAGCCGAAGCCGGGCTCGCCGACCGGCCGGTCGCCGACGACCTGTGCGTCGAGGCGGACGCCGGGTGGATCGCCGGGCCGGGCAGCCTGTCCACGCTGCTACCGGCCATCGTGGCCCTGCGCGACGAGCTCGCCAGCCATCCCGAGCGGGTGCACGTCGGGGCCGCCGGTGGGATCGGCACACCCCGGGCCGCGGCCGCCGCGCTGCTGCTCGGGGCCGAGTTCCTGCTGACCGGCTCGATCAACCAGGCGACCGTGGAGGCCGCCACCAGCGACCACGTCAAGGACCTCCTCACCACCCTGGACGTGCAGGACGTCGAGGCCGCCCCGTGGCCGGACATGTTCGAACTCGGGGTACGCGCCTGGGTGGCCCGCCGTGGCGTCATGCTGCCCGCTCGGGCGAACGTCCTCTACGGGCTGTGGCGCCACCACGGCTCCTGGGACGCCATCGACGCGGACACCCGCCGCCAGATCGAGACCCGCTACCTGCGCCGCCCCTACCCGGAAGCGGTACGGCGGTGGGGCGCCCCACCGGGCGGCCCCGACGACCCCCGCCAGGAACTGGCCCGGGTGGTGCGGGGGTACCTCAACGAGGGACTGCACCTGGCCCGCGACGGCGACCCCGCCCGGCAGGTCGACTACCTCGTGTACTGCGGACCGGCGATGGGTGCCTTCAACCGCTGGGTACGCGGCACCGGCCTGGCGCACTGGCGGGCCCGGGGCGTCCAGGACGTCACCGAACACCTCCTGGAATCAACATTGGCCGTCCTGCGGGAGTGGACCGCCCGACTCACACCGATGCACAAGCAAGCCGAACAAGGAATGGGAGAGCGTGCATGAGCACCACCGAACAGTTCGACGTCGTGGTCGTCGGCGGAGGACCTGCCGGCTCCACCCTGGCCGCACTCGTGGCCAAGCAGGGCCACTCGGTACTCGTACTGGAAAAGGAGTTCTTCCCCCGGTACCAGATCGGCGAATCACTCCTGCCCTCCACCATCCACGGTGTCTGCCGGCTCAGCGGTGCCGCGGACGAACTGGCCAAGGCGGGTTTCCCGTTGAAGAAGGGCGGCACCTTCCGGTGGGGCGCCAACCCGCAGCCGTGGACGTTCTCCTTCTCGGTCTCGCCCACGATGGCCGGCCCCACGTCCACGGCCTACCAGGTTGAGCGGTCCAAGTTCGACAAGATCCTGCTGGACAACGCACGCCGGGTCGGCGCGCAGGTCCGCGAAGGCTGCTCGGTCGGTGACGTCATCGAGGACGGCGACCGGGTGACCGGCATCCGTTACACCGACAGCGACGGCACCGAACGTGAGGCGCTGGCCCAGTTCGTCGTCGACGCCTCCGGCAACAAGAGCCGCCTCTACCAGCGCGTCGGCGGCACCCGCGTGTACTCCGAGTTCTTCCGCAGCCTCGCCCTGTTCGGCTACTTCGAAGGCGGCAAGCGGCTGCCCGAACCCACCCGCTACAACATCCTGTGCGTCGCGTTCGACAGCGGCTGGTTCTGGTACATCCCGCTCAGCGACGAACTGACCAGCGTCGGCGCGGTCGTGCGCCGGGAGATGGCCGAGAAGATCCAGGGCGACCCGGAGAAGGCCCTGCAGGCACTCATCGCCGAATGCCCGATGATCTCCGACTTCCTCTCACCCGCCCAGCGGGTGACCACCGGGCAGTACGGCCAGATCCGGGTACGCAAGGACTACTCCTACCACCACACCACCTTCTGGCGCCCCGGCATGATGCTCGTCGGCGACGCCGCGTGCTTCGTCGACCCGGTGTTCTCCTCTGGCGTGCACCTGGCCACCTACGGCGCCCTGCTCGCCGCCCGGTCGATCAACAGCAGCCTGGCCGGGATCGTCGAGGAGAAGGCGGCCATGCAGGAGTTCGAGGCGCGCTACCGCCGCGAGTTCAGCGTCTTCTACGAGTTCCTGGTCAGCTTCTACCAGATGCACCAGGACGAGAACTCCTACTTCTGGCAGGCCAAGAAGGTCACCCAGAACACCCACTCCGAGCTGGTGTCCTTCGTGGACCTCGTCGGTGGGATGTCGTCCGGGGAGAACGCGCTGACCGACGCGGACGCCCTGGCCAAGCGCCTGCAGACCCAGTCCGACCAGTTCGCCAGCGCCGCGGGCGGCATGTCCGGGGGCAACGGCGAATGGTCCGCCATGCTCAACGCCCCCGTGGTGCAGGAGAGCATGAAGGAAGGCGCGAAGGTGCAGCTCGCCGCGATGCTGGGCGAGGACGCCGAACCCGAGCCGCCGATGTTCGACGGCGGCCTGATCCCCTCGCCCGACGGCCTGCTCTGGCTGCCCAGCACGACCCAGTAAACCCCCACCGCCCCCACCGCACGCCACCCTACGAGGGGTTCTCATGACCAGCAGTACCCCATCCCCCGAGCAGATCGCCACGCCGGCCGCCCCCGCCCCGGGCCCCGAGGCGCCCGGTGGAATGTCCCGGCAGGAGGTCGGACAGGCGCTGTCCGGCCTCCTGCTCGGCATGTTCGTGTCGCTGCTCGCCTCGACGATCGTGTCGAACGCCCTGCCACGCATCATCGCCGACCTGCACGGCAGCCAGTCCGTCTACACCTGGGTGATCACCGCCGAGCTGCTGTCCATGACCGCCGCCGTGCCCCTGTGGGGCAAGATGGCCGACCTGTTCAGCAAGAAAGTCCTGGTACAACTGTCCCTGGGCCTGTTCGTGTGCGGCTCACTCATCGCCGGGTTCGCCCCGAACGTGGAAATCCTCATCGCCAGCCGGGTGCTGCAGGGCATCGGGGCCGGCGGCATCAACGCACTCGCCATCATCGTGCTCGCCTCCATGGTCCCGCCGAGGGAGATGGGCCGCTACTCCGGGCTCTTCGGCGCCATCCTCGGCGTGGCCACCGTCACCGGCCCGCTCATCGGCGGCCTCCTGGTGGACACCTCATGGCTGGGCTGGCGCTGGTGCTTCTTCATCGCGGTGCCGCTGTCCCTGGCCGCCATAGCGCTGCTGCAACGCACCCTGCACCTGCCGGTCATGCGCCGCAAGGTGCAGATCGACTGGCTCGGCGCCGCACTGATCATCCTGGGCGTCTGCACCCTGCTGATCTGGTCCACCCTGGCCGGCGACCGCTACCCGTGGCTGTCCTGGCAGACCGCCGTACTCGTCACCGGCGGCCTGCTGACCCTCGTCCTCGCCGTCTACGTCGAGTCACGGGTACCCGAACCGATCATCCCGCTGACCCTGTTCCGCATCCGCACCATGTCACTGGCCACGCTGGCCACCGCGGCCGTCGGCGTCATCATGTTCGGCAGCGGCGTGTTCGTCTCCCAGTACCTGCAGATCAGCCAGGGCCGCTCACCCACCATGGCCGGCCTGATGATCCTGCCCATGGTCTTCGGGCTGCTGCTCGCCTCCACCTACGCCGGCCAGCAGATCACCCGACACGGGCGGTGGAAGCCGTACCTCGTGGTCGGTGCCGTGCTGATGACTGTGGGCATGGCGCTGTTCGCCACCATCGACGCGCGCACCAGCATCTGGCCCCTGTTCGGCTACGAACTCGTCCTCGGCGTCGGCGTCGGCCTGCTCGTGCAGAACCTGGTGCTGGCGGTGCAGAACGACGTACCCGTGCGCAACCTCGGCGCCGCCACCTCAACGGTCAGCTTCTTCCGCAGCCTCGGCGGCGCCGTCGGCGTCAACGCCTTGGGCGCGGTCCTGGCCTACCGGGTCACCCACCAACTGGGTACGGCGGCCGGCGGCCACGGTTCGACCCGAGTCCCGAAACTGTCCGAACTGCCGGCGCCGGTGCTGGCCGCCGTGCAGGACGCCTACGGCACTGCCACCGCGCACATGTTCCTCATCGGCACACCCGTCGCGGCGATCGCGCTGCTCGCCATCGTGTTCATCAAGGAAAAGCCCCTGCACACGCAGAGCGGCGACCAGCGCCGGGCCACCGAAACAGCCGCCGCCACACCGCAGTGACCACACGCATCGGTACGACGCAGCGTCGCGTCGTACCGATGCGCTGCGAACGCGCCCAGCCACGGACGCCACCAGCAGGCGTCAACCCGCGATCATCGCCCCTCATGATCTGGAGGCTTCAGTGCTGCCGTCCGACGCCCTGTTGCCCGTGCTCCTCGCGGTACCGGCGGTGATGCTTGCCTGCCATGCCGGCGGCTGGGCCATCCGCCGCATCGGCCAACCACCCGTGATCGGTGAGATCCTCGTCGGCATCCTGCTCGGACCTTCCCTCCTGGGCTGGGTCGCCCCCGACCTTCAACACCGCCTGCTACCCAGCAGCGTCCTACCGGTCATCTCCATCCTCGGCAACCTCGCGCTGCTGATGTTCCTGTTCGTGATCGGCGCCGAACTCGACCTCGGCGGCCTGCGCGAGAACAGGCGGGCGGTCCTCGGCGTCAGCCTCGGCAGCATGTTGCTGCCCCTGGCCCTCGGCAGCCTGCTCGCCCTGGCGATGTACCCCTACCTGGCCCCAGCCGGGGTCCACCGGCTGCCGTTCGTGCTGTTCGTCGCCGTCTCCATGAGCATCACCGCCTTCCCGGTGCTGGCCCGCATCCTGTCCGACCGCAACCTGGAGAGCACCTACCTCGGCACGTTCGTGATGGCCTGCGCGGCGGCCAACGACGCCGCCGCCTGGTGTTTGCTGACCGCCGTCGTCGCCCTGTGCACCGCGGCCACCCCGCTGTCCGCGCTCGCCGCGGCCGGCCTCACCCTGGCCTTGGCTGTCACCCTTATCGTGCTGCGGCCCGCACTACATGCCCTCCTTCGCCGCGCCGAGCAGCGTTCCGACGACCTCGTGCTGGTGATCCTGTGCGCCGGGCTGTGCCTGAGCGCCTACGTCACCGACCACATCGGCATCCACCCCGCGCTGGGGGCATTCCTTTTCGGCGCGACCATCCCGTCGAAGATGGCGGCCGTCGAACGCAGCACCGAACGCATCCGCTCGGTCTTCGTACCGATCCTGCTGCCCCTCTACTTCGCCGACACCGGCCTGCACACCGACCTGCACCACCTGCCCGCCGGGCAGTGGGGCTGGGCGGTCCTCGTGCTCATCGTGGCCATCGTGGGGAAGTGGGGCGGCGCGGCGGGCGCGGCCCGACTGACCGGAGGCGACTGGCGGTGGTCAGCCACCGTCGGCACCCTGATGAACTGCCGGGGCGTCACCGAACTCGTCGTACTCGGCATCGGTCGCCAGATCGGCGTGATCAGCCCGCCGCTGTTCACCATCCTCGTCCTCATGGCCGTGCTCACCACGGCCGCGACCGCCCCGGCGCTGACCCGGCTGGGCTACCGCTCCCCGGTTCCCGCGCTTGGTGTAGCTGTTCGGCAAGAGCGGCTCGGCGACTCCTAATCCGTTTGTCGAGCGGCAGTGGCGAGGGGAGGTGTGAGTTGGAAAGGACGATTGTCGCGCAACAAGGCCCACAGCACGTTCACACGCCGGCGGGCCAGGGACTGTACAAATAACGGCGGATCATGGGCGGCGACGTCAGCGTCACCGCGACGTACGTCCGGGCGACAACGCCGATACGACCACCTCTGGGAACGACGCTGACATGGGTCGAACGCCAAACCGGCGTATGCCTGCGCGACCCGGCTGCTACCAGTGGCTGGTCGAGGCGGACCCGCTCACGCTGGTGCGATACAACCTCGTTCCTGACGACTCTGGCACCAGACGGGTGGTCGTGGCGACGCTCCTCGCGCAGGCTCACGAGTATCAGCACCTAATGCGGTTGGACGATCGTTTCGGCTCGTTAGTACATCCTGATCTGGCGGCGCAGCTTGCGCCGGATCTGCGCCGCGCTGGCCCGGCGTCAGGGCTTGCACTCGCGGTGCTCGCCGACTCGTACGTGCCAGGGCTGGAGGCAGCGCTGCTGTCGATCTGCCTCGACCCGGCGCGACCACTGTGGGACCGCCAGCGCTCACTGGTGATCCTCGCCGAGCATCAGGCCGATGAGCAGCTGCTGGCGGTGATTGAGCGCAGCGACGTGTTCCTGGCCGGCGACCAGGACGATCACCTGTTGGGTGCGCTGCTGGATCAGACATGGCCGCGGCTCATGAGCACGCCCGACATGCTGGCACGGCTCGTCCCATCCGCTCGTCTGCGTGGCGGCGCCTACGGCCTGTTCCTCCACGAGGTTGCGGACCGGCTCGCGGAGGAGGACCTCCCGACCACGTTGAGCTGGGTCGAGCGCCTGTTCGGAGTTGACAAGGAAGGGCGCCAATCCTCGGACCCGGATCCTGCCGTGCAGGGCTCTATCCTGCCCGGCGTCGTCGAAGACGTCTGCACGCTAGCAGCTGCGGCACGCAGCAACGAGTACCGCCAGGTACTTGCCCGACTGTTCCGGGCACGCATCGGCGCCGGCGACGACGAACCGCCGTTCCGGCTTGACGACACCGACCGGGCCTGGCGTCGGGGACTCGTGATCGAGATGCTGTGCGCCGACAACGTCGACGCCACCCTCGGAGCGATGCTCGGGTTCGCCAGGGACTCAGCCGGCGTGCCGCTGCTGGACGACGACGACTTCGCCTGGGCGTGCAGCACAGCAATGCAACATGTTGACCACACAGCCGTGTCAACGGCGGATTAGAACTGGATCTGGCCCACTTTGGTGATGCTGTTGGTGATCTTGGTTGCTTGATCGGTTTCGGGTGCGTCGCTGCCGGGGCTGCAGGCGCCTCGATGCTGAGATGGCAGTATGTCGATGGGTCGGGGTTCGGGTTCGGGTGTTCCGGTGGAGACGGCTCGGGTGGCGTGGGCGGCGAGCCCGAAGGGCACGCCTGCGATGTTGATGCGGGATCGGTTGCAGGACTTGTTCGTCGACGACGACTTCGTCGGCTGGTTTCCGGGGGACGGTCGTCGTGGGGTGTCTCCGGCCCGGTTGGCGTTGGTGTCGGTGTTGCAGTATGCGGAGAACCTCACCGATCGGCAGGCGGCGCGGGCGGTGGCGTGTCGCATCGACTGGAAGTACGCGTTGGGGATGGAGCTGACCGAGCCCGGGTTCGACCATTCGGTGCTCAGCGAGTTCCGGGACCGGCTTGCCGAAGGCGACCGGGCGGATCGGCTGCTCGCGATGATGGTTGATCGGCTGGCTGAGGCGGGGCTGGTGCGGGCGCGGGGCCGGCAACGCACGGACTCCACGCATGTGCTCGCGGCGGTTCGCCGGCTGAGCCGGGTGGAGTTGGTGGCGGAGACGATGCGGGCCGCGCTGGAGGCGTTGGCGAAGCTGGATGAGGTGTGGCTGGCCGGTGTGATGCCGTCGGAGTGGGCCGATCGCTATGGCCGGTCGGCGCGGCATGAGCGGCAGCCGACCGGTGCGGCT
>NZ_JBFAZX010000035.1:0-70558 GCF_040689395.1 Dactylosporangium sp. NPDC051484
CAGCCCTCGCACACTCGGCGACATCGTCGCCGCAGCTCTGCATCTCACACACTTCGAATACCGGTACCTACCGCAATCTCGTTGAGATCACGTCATTAGATGGTGCGTCGTCCGCGGGCGGCCGCACCACACGTCCGGTCCTGCGTGGTTCGGTACGGTGGTGGGCATGTCCCGGACGGTTGGGGACAGCCTCTGGCGCTAGTGCTCTGACCGGGAAGGTTCACCGGGTCGTTGGCGCGTTGAGAGGCCGGGCCCGGCGAAGAACACTGGTTGCGGGGGCTTGGGCATGCCTGAGACGGTGCGGGTTTCCGTAATACCCGTGAGGTTCCCGTGACGATCTACTTCTACGGCGCCGGCGAAGTCCCTTATGGATGCTTCTCGAACTTCTCCGATCACGGCTTCGACCTCGACGGGGTCTGGTGGCCGACCTCGGAGCACTACTTCCAGGCACAGAAATTCAAGGGCACTCGTCACGCGGATCTCGTCCGGCGTGCTCGCACACCGCTGCGGGCAGCGGAGCTGGGCCGTGACTCGTCCAAACCTCTGCGGAGAGACTGTGAACGGGTCAAGGACGACGTGATGCGCCGTGCGGTGGCAACCAAGTTCCGCGCGCATGCCGATATCCGTGACATTCTGTTATCCACCGGTGACGAAGAGATCGTCGAGGACACCACCACCGATCACTACTGGGGTCGGGGCAGGACCGGGAACGGCAAGAACATGCTCGGGCGGATTCTGGTGCGCACCCGTAGCCAGTTGCGCGCCGAACTCGCCGAAGCTCTCGACAGCGATGGCCGCCGCCCGAGGCGGTGATCCGGGACATGTGTGCGATGTGCCGCATGTGGAGGACGGCTCAGGCCACGGTCTCGAGGGCGGAGCCCCCTCCCCAGCGGATGCCCTTCTCACTGCGGATGCGGGCACGTTCTCGGCGTTGTGCGGCGAGTATGTCGGGGTGGCGGGCGTGGGCGTTGCGCCACCGCAGGTAGGCGTGCAGGGCCCGGATCTGCACGGTGTGGTTGGGGTGGTGGGAGTTGGCGATGGTGAACTCGCCGCAGCGGTCCGAAGTGCGCCTCGATCGGATTGGCCCAGGAGGCATAGGTCAGGGTGAAGCACAGTTCGACCTTGTGTTTCTTGGCCCAGCGACGGATGTCGGCGCCCTCGTGGGCGGACAGGTTGTCCATGATCACGTAGATCGGGGCGCCGTCGGGGTGGGCATCGCGGATCGATTTCAGCGCGGCCAGCGTATTGGCGGCGCCTTTCCTGCGGCGGTTGACGCCCCCCAGACGGTCCTCTCCGACCGAGTGGCAGCCATGGAAGTACCTGACTCCGCGCGTGCGGTGGTAGGTGGCCGGCAACCGGTCGGGACGTCGCTATTCGGCCCAGCCCGAGCCCGCGGTGGGCCGGATGCCGAGCGGGCCGAACTCGTCGAACGCGAAGACCCGGTCCGGAAAAACAGTCCAGGACATGCTCGATTCGGTCGAGTTCGGCGTCACGCTCAGGATCCGGGGACTCCTTCCACGTCTTGGTTCGCTGGAAGGTGACACCCCGGCGGGCCAGCAGACCCGTAACGCCTCGCGACACGGCCGATGCGGTGGGCTTGACCCGATTCGACGGACAGGGTCGATGTGTTGATCCTCAAGCTACCCTGAGGGCGGTCAACGGCCGGACGCTGGTGCTGTTCTCGAAGGCGGCGGGGCTGAGGTAGCCGAGGCTGGAATGCCGGCGGCGGGTGTTGTACCAGCCCTCGATGTACTCGAATATCGCCTGCCTGGCGGCAGCGCGGGTGGGCCAGGCCTGCCGGTGCATGAGTTCAGTTTTGATGGTGGCGAAGAACGATTCGGCGACCGCGTTGTCCCAGCATTGACCGCGCCGGCCGACCGACAGGCGGACATCATGCCGCTTGGCAAGGCGGGCGTGCTGGGCGCTGGTGTATTGACAGCCGCGGTCGGAATGGAACACGAGCCCGTCGGCGGGCCGGCGGCGGCGCAGCGCGTCGGTCAGGGCGGCGTCGACCAGGTCGGTCTTGAGATGGTCGGCCACGGCCCAGCCCACGACGCGGCGGGAGGCCAGGTCGATGACGGTGGCCAGATACAACCAGCCTTCCCACGTGTTGATGTAGGTGATGTCACCGCACCAGCGGGTGTCGATCGCCGCTGGGTCGACCGTGAAGTCCCGGCCGATCAGGTCCGGGCGCTTCGCCGCGTTCGGGTCCGGGATCGTGGTGACCTGCCAACGGCGTGGGCTCTTGCCCCGGATCCCGGCCGCGCGCATCCGGCGGGCGATGCGTTTGCGGCCGTGCCGCAGCCCGGCAGCGGCGAGCTCGGCGTGGATCCGCGGCGCCCCATAGGTGCCGTTCGACGCCGCATGGATCTGCAGGATCTTTGCGGTGAGCTGCTCGTCGACGCGCTCCCGGGAGCTGGTGATGTTGCGGGTGTAGTAGGCGGACCGGGAGACCTGCAGCAGCTCGCACGCGCGTTTGACACTGTGCTTGCCGGCCTGCTCCGCCTCGATGAACGGATACACGTTCACCGGGTCTCCCGTGCGAAGAAAGCCGTCGCCCGCTTCAAAATGTCGACGTCCTGCTGCAACCGGCGGTTCTCCGCACGCAGCCGGGCCAGCTCGGCCCGCTCGTCGCTGGTCAACCCGTCCGAGCGGGTCCCGGCATCAAGCTCGGCCTGCTTGACCCACTGCCGCACCGCGGTCTCGGTCAGGTCGAAATCCCGCGCGACCTGCCCGACCGTACGGTCCCCGCGCTGACACAACTCGACGATCTCGGCCTTGAACTCAGGCGTGAACGCCCGCCGTGGCCTCGATCGCTTCTTCCCCACGTTCTCCATGATGCTGGACATCCTCCCGGAGACCCCAGGTCCCCTGATCTCGGATGTCCGTCAAAACGGGGCAGGCCCAGCGGATGATCCGGACGTGAACTTCCGCAGGTAGACGACGAGCTTGCGCAGTGACCAGCGAGTGAAGGGCTGGCCGAGTTTGGTGGGGCGGGTGGTGGCCGTCTGGATGACGAAGTCCTCGTCGTCAGGCTTGAGCAGGCGGGGACGACCTCCCGCCCACCGAGGGTCCGGACAGGCCAGGCCGATCTCGTTGAACCGGTGGATCACATCGCGGACGGTGTCCTCGTCTGCCTGCACCAGCTGGGCGATCACCGGCACACGGTTCCCGCCGGCCGAGGCGAGAAGCATCATCGCCCGCCGGTAGCGCACCGAACTCGTGCTGCCCCGGCGCACCACCTGCTGCAGCTTCTACCCCTCCCGGTCGGTCAGTCTGCGCACACGGACAGACTCAGCCTGAGGTGTCCGCCGTTGCGGCGGGTGGTGGCGCAGCGGGTGCGTAGGCGCTGGTTCTCCGGGTTGCGGAAGCCGTAGGCCGTCGCGGGCGATGGTTTTGATGACCCGATTGGTGCCTTCGGAGCCGGCGTTGGTGATGCCGGTGTGCAGGAAGGCTTCGATTTCGGGCCACCATGTCTCCACCGTCGTGGCGAGGCGCTCCAACTCGGGCAGGCCGCAGTGGGCGCAGCGGTGGAAGGACCGGTGCAGCAGCGAGGCGATGTTCTCACGGCTGGGGTGGGTGCGGGCCAGGGCGAGCAGGTCGAGGAGGTCCTCATTCGCGTTCCAGGCGGTGAGGATGTCCTGCCCGGGTCGGCCGAGGGTGTGCAGGTCATCGACCATCGGGGCGAGATGGCGGGCGTGCATGCGGGCGGCGGAGCGGGTCAGCCTGATGCGTAGCTCCCATTCGCGATTGCCTTTACGGCCGCGGCGGCCCCCGGTGTTGGATGGTCACCCGGCGGCGCACCTCGGTCAACGCGGTGTTGGCCAGCCGCACGACGTGGAAATGATCGACCACCACAGTGGCCTGCGGCAGGGCCGGCCGGACCGCGGACTTGAAGATCGTGCACATGTCAATCGCGACGTAGCAGACCTGTTCCCGCCACGCCTGGGGGCGCTGGCACAGCCAGCCGAGCACGGCGGCGGTGGTACGGCCCTTTACACCCGAATCCCGCTCAACTTCGAAGAGCCGTGATGCGGGAGGCGGGGGGCGGAGTGCCGCGTGTCGCTGCGGGCGCGCCGGGTCTCCTGGTGCCGGGACGGCCTTCTGGCTGGTTGAGTGCTGGGGGTGGCGGGGTCAGATGATCCGGGGTGTCGGGTCAAGGCGTTGCCAGCAGAGTAGGAAGGCGTCAGCCCAGGGCCAGGTGTCGGGGATGGACAGGGTTCGTCGGCGGGCATCGGTGGCGAGTTTCGCGGGTAGGTGCAGCAGCCGGTAGCGCAGGGTGTCGGGTTCGGCGTGGGCGAGGTCGGGTTGGTCGGGCAGGCCGAGCAGCCGGGTCCAGGCGGCCAGGTCGGCGGCGATGTTCGCGGCGAGGATCCAGCCGCGGTTGACGATCCAGGATTTCGACGGCAGGTTCCGCAGACCCATGGCCTTGCCGGCCCGAACTTGATCTTTCACTGTGGCGTGCGAGCGATGCAGCACGGCGAGGAATTGTGGATGGTGGGAGCCGGGCACGCCACCGATCCGGCGGATGTTGGTCGCGATGATCGCGTAAGGCCAGCCGGTCCTGCGTTGGGTGGCGCCGGCACCGTCGATACGCACGAGGATCTTCCGCCGGTAGGCCACCGGCAGCTGGGCGATCGCCTCGCCGAGGACCCGGACATGGTCGGTGACCGTGTTCGAGCCGGCGTTGCCGGATCGCAGCAGCATGGCCAGGCTCTCGCCGGTGTTCGCGCACCACGCACCCGGCGGGTGGAATCCGAACCCACGCTTGAATGTCGCCGCGGCGCCCTGCTTATCGCAGTGAGCGGTGATCAGGGTGGTCCAGGTCGATGACCACCCACCCGGTGAGCAGCTTGCCGGCCACGCACTGTCAGCGGTCGCCTGGACTTCCCCATGTGCGGACATGAAGAGCCGCCACTGGCGGTCAGCGGATTTCCCCCGGTAGCTGCCGTGTGGGCGCTGGTTGCCGGTGAGGGAAAGGCCGCCCGAAACGCGGATCAGCGGTTTCGGCACGGTTCTTGGATGCCTGGTTCGTCATCGCGCACTGCCTCGTTCTGCGGCGGTCCGTGGGCAGGACGCGCGGCCGGACGGCGGGCGCGTTGTGCCCACGGCACCCGACCGTGTGTCGGTGTCAGACGGACAGCGGCTCGGCGGCGGGGGCGCGCAGCGGCTTTAGTGCCGCCGACCACGCGATGACCTCGTCGAGCATGGCGGTCAGGGCGTCGGCGTGGTGCGGGCCGGGCGTGCAGGTTCCCGGGTCGGTGGGATCGGCCGGGTTGGTAAAGGTGAAGTCGGCGAACATCGAAAGTGCCACCTGGGTGTGCACGTCGGCGATCTTCACCTCGGCCATGATCTGGCGCAGCTGTTCGACCGCGCGGGTGCCGCCGTGGATGCCGTAGCCGACGAACCCGGCGGCCTTGTCGTGCCACTCGGTGTAGAGGAAGTCGATCGCGTTCTTCAGCGCGGCGGGGAAGGAGTGGTTGTACTCCGGGGTGACGAACACGAACCCGTCGAATCCCGCAACGGTGTCCGCCCAGCGGCGGGTGTGGGCATGGGCGTAGCTGGCGAACGCGGCGGGGACCGGCTCGTCGAGCAGCGGCAGGTCGAAGGTCGCCAGGTCGACGACCTCGACGGCGGCTCGGCCGTCGGTGACGGCGGGGTGTGCTGCGGCAGTGTTGGCGACCCAGCGGGCCACCGACTCGCCGCGGCGGCCGGGACGGGTGCTGCCGACGACGACGGCGATGCGGATCACGGTTGGTATCTCCTTGCGGTCATGATGGGGTGGGGTCATCAGGGTCGGTAGGCGCCGACGGTCTCCAGATGGGCGACGGTCGGGGGTTCGACGCAGATGTCGTCGAGCGCGGCGCGGTAGCGCTGGAACGAGGCGAGCCGGTGGTGCGCAGCGTCGCCTGGGCCTCTGTCGGACTCGATGATGGCCAGGAACTGGCCGGTGCCCTCCACCTGGAACGTCTCGTAGCGCAACCCCGTCGGCTCGGTGCGTTCCAGGTCCGCGTAGACCGCGCGCAGCAATTCGGTGCTGTGGCGGATGTGCTCAGGTTTGACCGTGTAGCGGATCAGCACCCGCATTCTGGGCTCCTTTCGCCGTGCTGGGCAGGCTACTTTCATCGGACGGCCTGTATTTCGTAAGACAGCATGTCTTTCGTAAGACGCTATGTCAAATGAATGCTAGGGTCGGGTTCATGCCCCCCACGCGGAAGTACGAGCAGCGGCTGCGCGCCCAGGCCGCCGTGGACACCAAGCGCCGCATCCTCGACGCGGTCTACCAGCAGCTCGTCGACGCGCCGTCCGAACCGGTCAGCCTGGACAAGGTCGCGAAACTCGCCGAGGTGGCCCGCTCGACCATTTACACGGTCTTCGGGTCTCGTGCGTGCCTGTTCGACGCGTTCGGCATGGACCTACTCCACCGCGGCGACTTCACCGGCATGGTCCACGCCGTCCTGCAGCCCGACGCCCGGCAGGGCCTGCGCGACGGCATCCGCGGCAACGTGCACATGTACGCGGCTCACCGCGACGTCCTGCGCGCCCTGTTCTCCATGGCCCAACTCGACGCCGACGCAGTCGGCGGGGCAGTCCAACGCCTGGAACAAGGCCGCGCCGAAGGCATGAACGGCCTCGCCCAACGCCTCCACGAACAGCACACGCTGCGCGACGGCGTCACCGCTGACCAGGCCTCCGACGTGCTGTGGCTGCTCACCGGCTTCGACAGCTTCGACCTGCTGTTCACCGGCCGACAACTGTCCACCGACGCAGTCACCGCCACCCTCGCCGACACCGCCGAGCACACGTTGTGCCGGCCTGCGCCGGACACTCGTCAGGATCGAACGACGCGTTGACCGCTGGTCCGCCAGACGCGTAGACCACGGCGACCCGAGTTCGTGATCCCCCTTTGCCACCACACACGATGCGTCGAGTCCGGAGGGTCCGATCGCAGTCCAGTGCGATGGGGACGACATGTCCACGACTTGGGAGGTTCGCCGTCCGCAACCGGGGAGGGCTCAAGTCCGCGATCGAGGAACTTCCGTTGTCCCCTGATATCCGGGCCAGCAACACCGGGTCAAGGCCGGCCAAGGCCCGGCGGACGGTCGCTTCCGACGGCGGATCGGCCAATACGAGGGCCTGATGCGCGAGCAAGCTGATGTCGGACATGCTCCTCGCGCCGAGCACGATCGACCGCCAGACAGACCAGGACCGTGCCCCGATCCCACCACCCCAGCCCCCCGCCCAGGGGCAGCACCTTGTTCAACGCCCCGGTCAGGCCAGTCCGGTCCGCGCACCGCCGCAGCAAGACCGCACTCGCGTGACCGACCAAACCCTTCCCGCCCGCGGCTACCTGCAACCGCTGGTCCCACCCGCTGCCCCTACCCACCGGAAAGGTGCACCCGATTCTGCCGTGGATATGATCTAGACACTCACATCCTTGCAGGTCAGGCGCACCTTTCCCCGACTATGCACCAGCGGGTCCGCATGGCGACAACTTGTCCCCGCTTTTTTAGCTCGACGAGATGGTTGTCGTTCGAGTCAGTGTGCCGTTCTCTGTCGCATACGGCCTTAGAGTTTGTTCTGGGCTGGCCAGTTCGACACGATCTGGGACTTCAGGACCTTCCCTGAATCGTTGGTCGGCAGCGGTGAGTCGAAGAACCACCACTGGGTCGGAACAGCGAACTGGGCCAACCTCTGGGCCGCATATGCACTCAGTTCCGCCTGCCCGCACAAGTCTTGGGTCCGTAGACGTATCGCGGCGCCTACTATCTGACCGTATTCCTCGTCGGGCAGACCTACTACCGCCGCCTCTGCAACTGCGGGGTGCGACTGCAGGACAGACTCGACACGGCTAGCCGCAACGTTCTCCCCGCCGCGAATGATAACGTCCTTCGACCGGCCCGTGACGTATAGATAGTTGTCGTCGTCAAGGTGTCCGATATCGCCGGTACGTAACCATCCTGACTCGTTGATGACCTCGTCGTCAACGAGTCCCCAGTAGCCATTCATACACGCTGGTGAGCGGACGAGGATTTCGCCGTCGCCGTTGTCGTCCGGCTGATCGATCTGGATTTCGACAACGGGTGCGACCTTGCCAGACGAACCAGGATGTGAGCGAATCTGAGTGCCGACCCCGGTACTCACTACTCCTCCCGCTTCGGTTAGCCCATACGTTTGGCCAACACCGCGCCGCGTGTTCGGGAAAGCTCGCGCTACTTTCTCTAACAGAGCGGTGTCGACCGGCGATCCACCGAGGACCACAGTCCTGACTGTGCTGAGATCGCGTCGATCTACGTCTGGATGTGCCAGCAGGCGCTGCATCATGGTGGGTACGCCCGAGAACATTGTCACGCCTCTTCCCTCCATCAGACGCAGGACTGCGTCCGGGTCGAAGCGTCCTTCCAGGAACACGATCTGGCTACCAGTGATCATCGGAACGAGAATTAGCTGGATTGCTCCGATGTGAAATAGTGGAAGGCCTACCAAAGTAACACTTGGCGCAATATCGTCGCTAATAAGGTGAGGCAGCTTGCGGGATACCGTTAGTAGCGTCTGCAAGTTGGCCACCAGGGCGCGATGCGAGAGGGTCACGCCCTTCGGAAATTCGGTAGTGCCGGCGGTGAAGAGAATTGCGGCGGGCGAGTCCTCGCCAACGTCCATCATGAGATCATCGGCGTTCTCGGCTGCTGCTGTGGCGTCTGCCGCCAGGGTCGCCAGGTTCAGCTGGCGCACATTCGGTTGAACGCGCTGGCCCCTACGCTCGTCACACACTACCAGCCGAGGAGTTACGGCCAGTACGGCATGCTCCATTTCTTCGGCAGACCACCACCCGTTGCACGGGACGACAATTGCTCCGAGCGCCATAACCGCAAAGAAGGTTGCAACCCACTCCGGGCTATTACTCGCGAAGATCGCCACGGTATCCCCTGGCCGCACTCCCTCTGAGCGGAGTCGTGTAGCGATCGTTGCGACCATGCGCTCATGTTCAGCGAATGTGATCGTCCTTTCGCCCTGGATGATGAAGGGGCGGCCTGCCCATCTGCGAGACTCATCCAGTACAGCCGTTATGCATTTCGGTCGGTTCGCGTAGACGAGGGTCGGATGGCCTCGAACGAGTTCGCGCGCAACGGATTCGCCCCAAGTCGGTTGTGACTGCGCGCTGGCCTCTTGGCTCGCTTCGTGCGGCGATGCTTGCTGGCGTGTCACAGTTACCCGCGCGAGGGTAGCACTGCCACGGCGGTACCGATCGCGGTCTGCTCGCCATTTTGGTTTTCGCACCGTACGGCGACCTCAACCAAGTGATCCTCTTTTTCCTGCCACTTCCGAAGCACCGTGCCCTTGCAAATCGTCAAGTCGCCGATGATGTTGTGGCGGCGCACCTGCACATTAAGGCGCCTTAGGAAGCCGTCATCTCCGATCCAGTCCGTCATCAGATTGCCGAGCCACGAGATGCGCTCCGGCCCGTAATCATATGCCGCGGGTACGCCGACGGCCCGGGCGAGCTCGTTATCCCAGTGCACGCGCTCCGGCGGCTCGGGAACACCGAGCGCATTCGGAATACCAAGTGCGGGATGCTTCCTGAACATGTCAAAGGCTTGTCCGTGCGCTTTGACATACAGACTCCCCCAGCCTTGCGTAAAGCAGACGAAGCTCGTTACGGTGCTCGGCCCCTTCAGCAGCTCCGGCAGTACGTCTCCCTCGTGGACATCATCCCAGTACCGTGACTCGTCAGCGCGTCGTTCGTAGGTGGCGTACCTCGAAGAAATCTCTGAGATCTCGTCTTCGGTCCAGACCCGAGGCTCCACCGTTTCCCGAGTAGCGCGGTCACGTGCGACGTCACGCTGGGTCCGGATGCACCAGGAGTCGGCGTCGCAGACAACGTCTCCATCTTGGTTGTAGAACGTCACATTGTAGGTCTGCTTGATCGAGCGGCCGGAAAAGTTGCTGTTGAGATCACGCAGTTCCTTCAACGCCGGCTTGGCGATGATGCGGTCACCCAGCCGGATAGGGAGTCGCCAGTTCCAGTCCGTACCCGCGAACATCGCATGCACGCCAGGCAGTCCCGAGACGTAGCCGCTCACAACGCGGTCGAACGCGTAGAGGAAGCTGCCCGGTGCCGTGATTCCGCCCCATCGGGACTTCCTCGCGTACTCGTCATCTAGCCACAGCGGGTTGTCGTCGCCGATCCCGAGCGCCCAGTGTCGGATTGAGTCCCTTGTTGCCTCAGTTACATGAGGCTGGGGACGGTCAAACTGCTGGCCGATACGGGCCCTCAGCTCATCGAGCGCTTCGTCGGTGATCAGAGGAAACCGACTGTCTGTCACGGGGGTTTCAGGCATCGAAGTCCATTCGTTTTTGGGGCCAGCTCTTTCCAAGAACAGCGCAGGCGGTCAGCCATCGACACGCAGGCCAGATCCTGCGGTCTCTTCCAGTTCTGTATACCGAATGTTTCCTAGTACCGCGTTGCGGCGATGATGGTATTACAGCCCTCCTAGAGCACTAAAGCAAGGAGAGAAGCCGCACATCCAGTATTCGGTTGGCCGAATACAGACCGGGAAGGGCTACGCAGTTTTCGCGACGATCACTGCATTGTGTACGGGCGCCCGGTCCCAGGCTGCGTACTGCTAGGGACCGCCGCCAAGTGCCGTGACTCAATTCAGGGACCTATCCAGTTACGCCAGTACTTCCGGCTGCGAGGCGACGCGGTCGCGGAGGTCGTCCTCCATGACCGACGCCACGGCCCGCATCGTGGAGCGCTGCGGCGGCGCCGGGCGCGTCGGCGGGGTGTTCCTGGTCGGCGGGTCCAGCCGTATCCCGCTCGTCGCCACTGCTGCACCGGCGTCTCGGTATCGCACCCACGATCCTGGAGCAGCCCGAGCTCGTCGTCGCCCACGGCGCCCTCGTCGGCGTGCCCGCCCCGCAGGCCACGGCCGCACTCGCGCCGATCCCGCAGCCGGCACCCCCAGCGGTCCCCGAACCGGCACCCGCGCCGGCAGAACCGGCGGCCATCGAACCGGCACCCGGCGGCCGCCGCCCCGGCGCCCGCACCAACAGCGGCGCCGAAGCGCCGGCGCGGTCTCCTGGTCGGCGTCGCGGCCGCGATCGTGGCCCTCGCGGCCGCTGCCGGCCTGCTCGTCTACAAGAACCTGGACGGCGGGAAACCGGACAACCCGACCGGCCTCGCTCTGTTCGCCGACCCGAGCGTCAAGTCCATCGCCCAGCCCTGGCTCGCGGATCTCAACGTGCAGACCTGCTACGCACGACGCCCCACCGGCCGCCAGACCGTCCAGTGCGACGGCGGTTCGGCCGTGTTCTGCGCCTTCAGCTGCTCGTTCTCTAGCGTGGACACCGTCGAGCGGATGCGCACCTACCATGCGTCGATCGATCCGGCCGGCTACACGATCGTGCGCTGGCGACGTTGTGTTTCTCGTTGTACGCGAAGAGGTCGTGCAGCGTGAAGCCGTCGTGTGAGCTGACGTAGTTGATCGATGCCAGCGTGTGCGGGTCGCCGCGCAGGAATCGGCGCACGGCGTCGCGGTACCTGCCGTTCCACTCGGACCGGCGGCCGTAGTGCGGGAAGCTGCCGACCTGATACAGCCCGGCGGCGTCCCACGCCTCGGCGACCAGCTTGGTGTCGCGTAGTACGGGGTCGGCCGAGATCGCTTCGAGCAGTGGTGGGTTGTCCAGCGGCGTCCCGTCCGGAGCACGGCCGAGTATGGAGGCCAGGTCGAACCGGAAGCCGTCGACGTGGTACTCGCTGACCCAGTACCGCAGGCAGTCCAGCAGGAATTCGCGTACCACCGGATGGTTGCAGCTCAGCGTGTTGCCCGTACCGCTGAAGTTCAGGTAGGAACCACCGGGACCGAGCATGTAGTAGACCTGGTTGTCCAGTCCGCGGAACGAGATGAACGGCCCACGCTCGCCCGGCCCGCCCCAGGACGCGGGGAGCGAGGACCGGGCCGGCGTACGCCATTTATGATCTATATTGGTGAATGACTTCGAACGGTGACTCGTGGCAGGACGTCCGCGGCGAACCATTCGAGTGCCTCGGTCACCCGATGCGCTTCGATAGGTATCCACAGCGAACACATCGTGACACCGGCCTCGCCGAGCAGGCTGAGGTCCTCGACGATCGCCTCCGCGCTGGCTCCGACGCCGCCGCCGAGTAGCCGGCCGGGCACGTGACGCACCGCGTGAAACCCGGGCGGCACCAGGAACGCCACCGTGCTGATCTCCACCGTCGACGGATCCCGGCCCACCTCGGCGGCCAGCTCGTCGATGCGCTCACGGAAGAACTGCGCGTCGTCGTGGCTGATCCCGGAGCCGTGCCAGCCCGCCCCGAACCGCACCGCACGCCGGATCGACGCGTCGCTGTGCCCGCCGACCCAGATCGGCGGGCCGCCCGGCGACGTCGGCCGCACCCCGCCGACCGCCTCCCGCAGCACACCGAACCGTTCCGGAAGCTGTGCCGTCGTCCCCGACCAGATCGCCTTCATGACCTCAAGGCTGTCGTCGGTACGCCGGCCCCGCTGCCGGACCGGCACGTCCAGCGCCGCGAACTCCTGCGGATTCCACCCCGTGCCCACGCCCAGCGTCAACCGGCCTCCGGACAGCGCGTCCAGCGAGGCGACCTGGTTGGCCAGCACCACAGGGTGGTAATACGGCAGCACGAGCACGCTCGTGGCCAAGCCGATGCGCGAGGTCGCCCCCGCCACCGCCGACAGCAGCACAAGCGGGTCCACTGCCGCACCGTGCTCGTTGTGGAGCACATGGCTCGACATCAGCACGTATTGCAGGCCGATCCGCTCCGCGTCCCGCGCGGCCTGCACCATCGCCGCGCCGGGCTCCTCGGGCCACAGCGGCGGCTCAAGGGAAAATCCAAACTTCACTCTGGTCTCCAGATAACGTCGGGACTGTTCAGCAACTCCGGGTGGCGGCCCGGGCCAAGGCCACGACCATTCACGACCCCGCGGCGTCAGCGGGCCGCTCCCACGACCGCACGACGCCGATGACAACGGCGCCGAGCACGCACGCCGTCGCCGCCAGCACGTAGGCGACGTGGTAGCCGTGGAGCAGCCCGGCCTGCCCCTGGGCACTGATCTCGGTGGCGCCGGCGACGACGACCAGGATCGCCACCCCGACGCTCGCCCCGATCTGCTGCGCGGTGACGTTCACGGCCCCCGCCACACCGTGGCGCTCCGCCGAAACCCCGGTCAGCGCCGCCGTCGTCATCGTCGGGAACACCGCACCGACGCCCACCCCGATGACGAACAGACCGGGCAGCACGCGCAGCCAGTAGTCGCCCTCGATCGGGGTCCATGCCCAGGCCAGGATCCCGAGGCCGACCAGGACCAGCCCGACCGTCAGCAGCGGCTTCTGGCCGACCCGCGACAGCAGCCGGCCGGTGAAGAAGTTCGCCATCAGGAAGACGGTGAGCGAGAAGGGCATCACCGCCATGCCCGACAGGAACGGCGAGTAGCCGAGCATGTCCTGCAGGTAGAGCGGCGCGAAGAACTGCAGCCCGAGCGCCGCGGTGTAGAGCAGGAAGGCCGCGAGGGTGGCGACCCGGACCGGCGCCGGCCGCAGCACCGAAAGCGGCAGCAGCGGGTCGGGCACGCGCCGCTCCCAGAGCACGAAAGCGGTCAGCAGCGCCACGGCGCAGAGCAGCAGGCCCAGGGTGCCCGGGTCACTCCAGCCCGACGAGCCGGAACGGGTGACGGCCAAGACGGCCAGCAGCAGCCCTGCGGTGACGAGCACCGCGCCCGGCGCGTCCAGCGGCTGCGGGCGACGGACGGTGGCGGGCAGCGCGGCATGGACGGGCAGCAGGACCAGAGCCCCCAGTACCGCCGAGAAGGCGAACACAGCCCGCCAGCCGAAGAGGTCCGTCAGCACACCGCCCAGCGCGAAGCCGCCGCTACCGCTCGCCGCGCCGACCGCGGCGTAGAGACTGAAGGCGCGGTTGCGGGCGGGTCCTTCCGGGAAGACCTCGCAGAGCAGCGCGATCGCCGCCGGGCCGGAGAGCGCTGCACCCACGCCCTGCAACGCGCGCATGACGATCAGAACACGGACGTCGGGGGCGAGGGCTCCGCCGAGCGCGGCGACGGCGAAGACGGCCACGCCGAGGATGAAGACCGGCCGGCGGCCCCACACGTCGGCGAGCCGGCCGCCGAGCAGCAGAAAGCCGGCGAAGGTGACCGCGTAGGCGGTCAGTGTCCACTGCAGGACGGCGCTGTCCAGCGCGAAGTGCTGCTGGATGCTCGGCAGCGCGGCGTTGATGACGTTCATGCCCCCGATGTCCAGGGCGAGCGCACCGGCGAGGACGGTCAGTGCCAGCCCCGGCCGCCTCACCGCGGCCGGGTGGGCCTCTCGGATGTTCTCGGCTTCGCGTTCGGTGGTCACCGGGAAGACTCTCCTGAAAGGTCGGTTCGGGCAGCAGGCAGCGGGCCCGGCATCGCCGGGCCTGACTGGATGAGCGGCGCTCAGGTGCGCAGCGGTGCGGCACCCGCCACGGCGTATCGGGGGACGTCGTGGCTGCCGTTGAGTTCCATCGCCGTCTCGGTCTGCGCGAGTTGCCCGGCCAGCCGCTCTCGCAGGTCCTGCAGCGCGGCGATCCGCCGATCGAGTGATGCCAGCCGGTCACCTGCAACCCTGATCGCGTCCGGGCACATCGGCAGCGTGCTCAACGGCCGGTCGAGGCAGCCCTTCTCCAGGGAGAGCCGGATGTCGTCGACCGTGAGGCCGGACTCCAGCAGTTCCCGGATATTGCGTACTCTGACGGCCGTCAATTCGTCATACTCCCGATAACCGTTCGCTGCGCGGCTGGGGGCGATCAGGCCCTGCTGCTCGTAATAGCGCAGCGAGCGTGCGCTGACCCCGCAGCGATCGGACAGCTCTCCGATCCGCACTCCGATCATCCCCTCACGCATACGAGGAACCTAGAACCTTGACACTAGTGTCAAGGTCAAAGGAAACGCCCGGATTCGGCACACCGGGCGAACGAAATCCCGTCCCGGCACGCCGGCCCGGCGCATGCGTTGACCGCTGGGAAATGGATCCGGCGCCGATCGTGCTGGACGCCCGCTACGAGGTCCACCTCGAGCCGTTGCTGCGGACCCTGGAGGGATTCCGGCTCGAATACCTTGACCGGGTCACGTCCGCAACGCCGATGACCGCAGACCATGGCGTGCCCCGCATGGCGGGCGAGCTGGCAGCGATGATGTTGCGCAACAGCGCGGGAGCACTTCGCTGCGGGTGCGGGACGACACGGACGGCGGATCGCGGCTCGTCATCCAGTCACTGCCGCGCCCGGCCGAGCCCGACCCGGGACGGTACCCGATGCATCTTCGCCATCTGGTGACCGAGTGGCCCCACTGGCCGGCGTCGACCGGCTGCTCCTCGGCCGCAAGTACCACGACGACGTTCCCGGCGCGACGATCGGCTGCTGACGCGATGACGACGCGGCAGTGACCGGCGCCGCGCCGGGAACCGCTCAGAT
Source organism: Dactylosporangium sp. NPDC051484 (assembly GCF_040689395.1). Lineage (NCBI taxonomy): Bacteria > Bacillati > Actinomycetota > Actinomycetes > Micromonosporales > Micromonosporaceae > Dactylosporangium > Dactylosporangium sp. NPDC051484. Next base: position 15,497 of record NZ_JBFAZX010000035.1, read on the forward strand.
GATCCGGCCCGCCGCCACGGCCAGCGCCGGCAGCTCGTCGTCGTCAGCCCTGAAGCGGTGCAGCCGGGCGCGTCCCGCCTCGCCGCGCAGCTTGCCGGCGAAGCGCACCGGCACCACGATCGTGAGCAGGTACCCGGCGCCGTCGAAGCCCTCCACCAGCCAGGCGACCCATGGCAGGGAGACGGCGGTGGTCGGGCTCACCATCACCGGCCGCTGCCCGCCGAGGGTGACATCGACGACGCCGAATCGGGTCCAGTTGGAGAGGCTGAACGTGCGGCGCGGCGGATCGAACGCGTACGGCACGAGGTCGGGCAGCCGGTCGCGGCCGAGCTGCTCGATGAGACGCTCGTCGGCCCGGAAGCTCGGCGGCGTGACGGCGAGGTCGTCCATGGTGGCGCGAATCTGGACGGCGAACTGCGCGGTCGTCGTCTCCGGGGCGCACGGGACGTACACCTCGCTGAGGATGTTGCCGACCACCGCGGGCGGCAGGTCCAGCCGGGGCCGGATGTTCACCGGCATCGAGATGTGCCGCACCCCATCGTAGTCGTCGAGGTCCCGCAGGGCGGTGTGGATGTGCGCGGCGAGCACGTCGTTGGTCGACAGCCAGCGCCCGGCCTCGGCGGCGAGCTCGTCGCGCATCCGGGCCACCTCTTGCGCGCCGAAGTAGATCTGCACGGCCCGGTTCGCCCGGGCGGCCGCCGCCAGCTCGGCGGCCAGCGCCTCGGCCTCGGCGGGCTCCGGCAGCCGGAAGCTCGGCATCCCGCCGTCGCTCGGCGGCAGGATCTCGTCGAGGTACCCGTCGCGGTCCTCCACGACGACGACCTCCGGCATCTCCCCGCCGTCGACCGCCGCCGACCACGCCTGTATGAACAGCATGTAGGTCTGCATGTCGCCGACCGAGTGGTGGAACGAGGTGCACACGGCGGTGCCGCCGTCGGAGAACTCGGTGACCCGCACGGTCAGCAGCGGCAGCCCGCCGTCGCGCGCCTTCGTCGCCTCGCAGTGGTTGGCCAGCCCCGAGTTGGGCATCGCGACGCGGCTGACGGCCTCGGCGAGCGTGTCGTCGATGGTGTAGAACTCCATCGGTACGCCCTCGTCGCTGCAGACGATCTCCAGCAGGTCGCCGGTGGTGCGCATCCGCCCGCCGAAGACGGGAACCGCGGCCAGCGCCTGCGCCAGCCCCTTCGCCAGGTCGTCGGCCGGCAGTGGCCGGGCGAAGAACAGCACGATCGAGGCCGGGACGTTCGACAGCAGCGTGTCCCGCAGGCCGCACCGGATCACCGTGCCGGGCGCCTGGCCCGACGTGACGGTCCGGCTCTCGCGCAGTTGCGGCCAGCCACCCATGGATACCCCTCACGACGCTGCTACTTGAAGTATCGATCTTCGTAAACTAGGCGCGGCCGCGGCATCGGCCGAGCGGACATTACGCTGCGGCCCACCGCTGTCGGGGGTCGGCCAAGATGCGACGGAAACCCGGCAACCAGTGATCTTGAGTTGAACTTGCCGCAGGTGAGGTGCTGGGGCGGATCGGCGTCGGCTGCCCGAGCAGGGACAGCGATGCGCAAACGCAGCTGGAGGCCCGATCTTGTGTCACCGTTCGCAGTGGACTTCTTCGCGTACCCGCTCAGATCGGTCAACGGCGCACCCGATAGCGCAGGTGAAGCACCCGGTTGCCCTGAATCACCACATCAGGATCCTCCAACAGGTGCTGCGCATGGACCGACCCGAAGTAGCGCTTGCCGGACCCGAATACGACGGGTACGACGTCCATGCGCACCTCGTCGATCAGGCCCGCGGCAAGCACCTGGCCACCGACGTCGCCAGCGGCGACCTCGACCATGCGGTCACCCGCAAGCTCCTGCGCCTTGGCCACGGCTGCCTCGACGCCGTCGACGAAGTGAAACGGCGCCTCGGGGTCCCAGCCCTCGGGCGCCGGCCGGTGCGTCACGACGACCACGTGGTCGATCCCGCCCGGAGGCTTCCCTTCCCAGCCGTCCGTCATGTCGAAGACGTGGCGGCCGACGATTGTCGCCCCGATCTGGTCCCAGTACGGCCGGGTGTAGTCGTAGGACGTCTGCGACACCTTCACCTCGCCGCTCTCGTCCAACGGGACGTCACCGCTGGACAACCAGTCGAACAGCGGTCCGGGCTGGTCATTCTCGTCCGCGACGAAGCCGTCTATCGATACCGAGCTGTACATGACTACTTTGCCCACGGGGCTCTCCTCTACTTTGGGGCACCCCAAAGTAGCGTGTCGTGAGCTGAAGCTCTTGTAAGAAATCAATCGGCCGGCAGCGGCCAGCTGTCCAGCGCGTGGCCGGGATGTTCGCGCAGGAACCGCCGCCGGACTTCGATGTACCGGGTCGGCGTGAGCCCGGTGAACGTCCGGAACTCGTGGCCGAAGTGGGCCTGGTCGAAGTAGCCCGCGCCAACGGCGAGGTCGCCCCAGTCGATCGGCTCGGCGGGGTTGATCGCGAGCACGGTGGCGGCGAAGCGGTGGGAGCGGGCCAGCCGTTTCGGCGTGACGCCGATGAGCTCCTTGAACCGCTGTGCCAGATGAGTGTTGCTGACACCGGCTGCCTCGCTCAGGTCGCCGATCGCCACCGCCCCGTTGGTCGCCGCGATGACGCTGCTCGTATGACGGACCAGCCCCAGGCCCGCGGTCTCGCACAGCCGTCGCATGAGCTCCTCCTCGAGCAGCGTCAGCATCTCGTGCGGTTCGTCCGCCGTGGCGAACCGGTCTCGAAGCTCAGCAATGGCGGGCCGGCCCCAAACCTGCTCTACCGTCGCCGGCCGGTCACACAGCTCGGCCGCGGGCATCGGCAGGAACGGCGCCAGCCCCCACGGCTTGAAGTGCACGCCGACGGACCGGGTGGGGAGTGGGTAGCCGAAGTCCCACGCGCGGGTGGGCATGGTGACCACGCAGCCGTCGGCGTACTCCGCCGTCTCAATGTCGGTGCCGCCGCGGATGCGGAACGGCGCCCCGAGGTTGACGATGACCAATGCCGCTGGCGACGGCGGCAGCGTCAGCCGGGCGTACGGTGGCGTACCCTCCAGGTAGTAGAGGTCGTCGATCAGCCCGTCCAGCGGCGGTCGCGGCACTCTGGACACGTACTCCACGCCCACAGCATCGCCGACGCCCCGCCGGCATCGCGCGCCGGGATGGTCAGCCGCGCTGCCGCCAGCATGGCTCGAGGCGCGATATCGGTGGCCGTCGAGGGCACGAAACTGTCTTCCGGGTATCGGCTGTTCGGTCGTCGCGAGCGCTAGCCATCTGTGATGACATGGATCGTGCCCGATGTGAACAATGCTGAGGCGGCGCCCGCCGCCGCGGCGCTCGATCGGGTTACCGCGTTGTGCGGTGCTGCGATGCGTACCACCGTGGCGGTGGCGGGCGCTGCCGCCGCGCTGGCCAGCATCGCCGCGCCGGCGTCGGTCGAATGGGTGCTCCCAGCGGTCACGGTGAGCCTTGCGTGGTCCGGGTTGTTTGCCTGGTACGCGCTGCGGCGGGGTCTGGCGAGTTGGCTGATGGCGGCGGACGTGGCGATCACCGCGTGCCTGTGCCTGATACAGGGCCGCCTCGTTGCCGCGGCGATCTTGCCTGATGGGGTCAGCTGGGTCGCGGGTCTGGCGACGATGAGTATCGTGATCGCGAACTTCGCCTGGACGGCTCGGTACGCGGTGCCGGCGGGGTTGGCAGTCGTCGCCGCCCACGCTTTGGGCGCGCACCTGGCTGGGTCTGGTGATGGCGGTGCTGTCTCCGTGGGGATTCAGGTTGTGCAGGTGATCGCGACCGCGTCGCTCATGCGTGTGCTGCGCCGCGCCGCTGCCGCCGCCGATGAGGCCTTGACGGCGACGCGGGACGCCGAGCGCGACGCTGAGGCGTCGCGTGCCCGCCGGGCGGAGGAGCGTGAGCAGAACCGGCGTATCCACAACACGGTGCTGGCGACGCTGGTAACGGTCGCGACGGGCGCGTTGCAGGGTACGTCGGCGATTCTGCGTGAGCGGGCGCGTGCCGATCTGGAGCTGATCGAGAGCGCGGGGCGGGTGGAGGACCTGCCTGGCGAGGTGGCGTTGGACCGCCATCTGGTCGCGGCCGGGCACGGGCTGGCGATCGCTGTGCGGTGGGAATGCGCTCCATGCGTCGTCCCGGCCGCAGTCGGCACGGCCTTCACGAGTGCGGTGACGGAGGCGCTGACGAACGTCGCCCGCCACGCCTATGGGTCGGACACGCTGGTGCGGCTGTGGTGCGACGACGGCATGGTTCGTATCAATGTCAGCGACGACGGCGGCGGGTTCGAGGTCGATGCTGTGCCCGCGCACCGGTACGGCATCCGTGAGGCGATCGTGGAGCGGATGCGCTCTGTCTGCGGTGATGCGGCGGTCGCGTCAGGGGCTGGTGGGACCGTCGTGTCCTTGTGGTGGACGCCGTGAGTGCTGACGCGGCGGTGACGGTGGCCCAGCGGTACGCGCGCGGCGCGGTCGTCGCCGCCGTGGTCATTGCCGCGTGCTGGCATCTCGGGTTCGATCTGCCGTCGCTGGTGTCCCAGTGGACGGTGTACCGCTGGCCGGTCCTCGCCGCCGTCGCGTGGACGGTGTACACGGTGATCGGTCTGGTCGGGGCGATGATGCTGCTGCGCGGACCGGGGTCGGCGGCCTTGGCCCGCGTGTTGGCGGTCTGCACGCTGCTGGTGGCAATCGCGGTGCTGGTGTCGACGCCCGGTGCGGCGACCCATTCCCCGGCCAACTGGGCTACGGGTTCGGTGGGCTGGCTGCTGGTGCTGACGCTGTGGCGGTGCAGGCCTCGCGAACTGCTGGCGACGCAGGCCGTCAACGCGCTGCTGATGTTGGCGGCGATGGCGGCCGAGAGCGCCCTGGACCGGATGTCGTTCGCCCGCTACCTCATGGTGATCTTTGGTGCGGTGACGTTGCAGCTCGGGTACAGCATCAGCACGCACAGCTTCGACGCCGCGGCAAGGTGGGCGGCGGCGAACTCGGCCGCTCGGGCCTCGGCGATGGCGCTCCAAGCCGCGACCGAGGCGGCCGCGCTGACGAGGGCGGAGCGCTATCGTGCGGTACGCCGCGACAGTGTCGCTGTGCTGTCCGACCTCGCTGACGGTGCCGATCCAGCCGACTCGGCGGTACGGCGCAGCGCTTCTGCCAGCGCGGCGCGGCTGCGGCGGCTGATGGCCGAGACCGACGACGTTCCCGCACCGCTGCTGCACGAGATGCGCGCCTGCGCTGACATCGCCGAGCGGCGCGGCGCGCTGGTGTCGTTGAGCGTGATCGGCGTGCTGCCCGTGCCGCCGGTCGCCGTACGCCGGGCTCTCACCGACCCGGCCGTCGAAGCGCTCAGCGGCGCCCGGACGGCGGCCCGGCTGACCGTCGTCGGCACCGACTGCTCGGTCATCGTCAGCGTCGTCGCCGACTCCCCTGACGTCGTCGCCGCGAGCAGCCATCCTGACGTCCTCTTCACCACGCATCGAGAAGGAGGTCGGCTGTGGATCGAGACGCGCTGGCACGGCCGGTGACCGTCGCCATCATCGACGATCATCCGGTCGCGATCGAGGGTGTCCGGTCGTGGATCGATCGTGATCCCCGGCAACGGGCAACGCTGATCGCGAGTGGCCCGTCGGTGCAGGCCGTTCTTGCCGGACCCGGCCGGGACGCCGACGTGCTCGTCCTCGATCTCGAACTCGGCGATGAAATGATCATCGATCAGGTGGGTGAACTGTGCGGTTCCGGTTACCGCGTCGTCGTCTACTCCAACCACGACGAACGGGAGATCGTGCTCGCGGTCATTGACGCCGGAGCCCGCTACGTGGCCAAGCACGAATCCGGTGACCACTGCATGTCGGTCATCCTCGCGGCCGCGGCCGATGAGCCGTACGTGACCCCGACGGAGGCCGGTGCGCTGCTCGCCGACGACCGCCCGCAGCGCCCCCACCTGTCGGAGCAGGAACGCACCGCCCTGCTGCTGTGGTTCCAGTCGATGTCGAAGGCGTCGGTGGCGTCCCGGATGGGCATCAGCGAGGCGACCGTCAAGCAGTACATCGGCAGGGTGCGCGTGAAGTACACCAAAATCGGCCGGCCGGTTCCGACAAAGACCGCGCTGCTGGCACGGGCGATCGAGGACGGACTTCTCCGCGCCGACGAGGTGGGCGACTACCGCTCACGGGCGGTATGACAGCCGAAGAGCCGACACGCGCCGGGAGCGTTACGGCGCTTCACTTCTGTCATGACCATCATCACTGCGCCACGTCTCGCAGCGGCGCACGACGGCCAGGGCACGCTGCCTGTCCGCAAACTCTGTCCGGTCCGGCCGGACGTCGACTCGTGGTCGCCAATGGCGGCGTGGGGTCAGTGCGGCCGGTGTTCCTGCCCCGGCTTCTCCGGCTCGACCGGCTACACCTGCGGCAGGTCGGGCTGCGGGCATCACTGGGACCAGCACTGGTGAGGCGGGTATGTCCAACGGAATTCAAGCGGCCAAGGCCGGTCGCAAGCTCGCCGAAGGCATGGCCAAAGCAGCCAAGGAAGCCGACACCGGCTTCGATGCGGCCTGCGCAGCAATCGGCGCCGTGCTCGGCGTGATCGGCGGGATCACCGGCACCGTCGTCGCCACGGCCGCCGCGTCCACGGCCGCCCCGGGTGTGGCGACCGTCGTCGGTGCGCACGCCATCGCTCCGGCCGCCGGTGCCGGCGGCGCCGCCGGTGCGGTGGCCGGCGTACGGATCGGCAAGTTCCTGCGCCGCGTCTTCTCCGCCAAGTAGTCCCCCTCCCGAATCGTCGAGGTTGTGCAAGCAGATCGGCGACCAGGTGCCAGATGGCGCCCTGGTCGCCGATCAAGGCATCGACCTACGCCTTGACACTGATCGTTCCGGCCATTCCCTGACCTTGGTGATACGCGCAGTAGAACGGATATTCGCCTGTTTTCGGCACGTTGAAGTCGAGTGTCACCGATTTTCCGGCGGGAATTTCGCCGGAATTGACGCCGAGGGTCGGAGACGTGAACGTGTGTTTCATTTCGCCGGTGGTGGCCAGGACGATCCGGACCTTTCCGGGATGTACCGAAATCGTGGACGGGGTGAAGTGGCGCGCCCCGTCGGCGGTCAATTGTACGATTTGCGTGTCCGGCGGCGGCGGGCTGGTCGCGGGCGCCGGTTTCGGCGGTTCTCCGTCGCAGGCGCCCATCAGGCTCGCCATGAGAACCGTTGCCACGACAAGGTTTCGGCGACTTCTCATTCGCGGCATGCTACCAGTCGGCGTGGCCGGAATCTACCGGTCGGAAGTTTTCGCCGGCCATTTCTCCGCCACTGCGGCAGAGAAAGATCGACCGCGCGTTTAACGTCATGCGAAAAACTCCGCACGACTTGTGATGCGGATCAATTTCCGGCTTTACAGTGTCCGAGACACTGTCGTCCATCGATGGAGGTGGCACGTGCCAAGTTCGCTTTTCGACGTCCCTGCTCGCGCCGGCCGATGGCTGGTCGCGGCATTCTTCGGCGGCCTTTTCGGGCTCGCCGTCGCATCGAGCGCGGCCACCGCCGCCGAGCCGCCCACGGTGGCGATCGACCAGGGCGGCTCGCACCGCTACTTCAGCCCTAACGGCGACGCCCAGAGCGACGAGCTGGCGGTCTACTACTGCCTCGCCGCGCCGGCGAACGTGACCGTGACCGTCGAGGACGCGGCCGGCACGCGGGTACGCACCGTGGAGAGCGACGTCTCGCACCCGGGCGGCGCCCCCTGCTACGGCTGGAACACCGCCGCCGTCTGGGACGGCCGCGGCGACGGCGGCACCGTGGTCGCCGACGGCGTGTACACGCTGCGCGTCCACGCGGTCGACGGGACCGGCCAGACCGGCGACGACGCCGTGCAGGTCGGCGTCGACACCCGTACCCCGGGCGCCATCACCGCGCCGGCACCCGCCTCGGCCGTCTCCGGCACCCTGCACTGGACCTTCACCCCGGCAGCCGGTGTCGGCGTGCGGAACGTCAACGCCTACTGCGACGGCACCGACCTCGGCTACGCCGCCACCGCGAACCCGGACGGCACGTTCAGCGGCGCCGGCGACACGACCCTGTGCACCGCCGGCGCCAACCAGATCGGCGCCTCCGTCAGCTGGACCGACCCGTTCGGCAACCCGCAGTTCTGGGTCGCGCCGGCCGTACCGGTCTCGGTCACCAACCCGCCGCGGCTGGTCATCGATCAGGATGCCTCGCATCGGTACTTCACGATCGACGGCGACGGCCAGCAGGACACCGCGTTCGTCTACTACTGCCTGTCCCGCAGCGGGCCGGTCACGATGAGCGTCGCCAACGCCACCGGCGCCGTGGTCCGCACCACCGTCCTCGACGGGTCCGGGTCCCCCACCTGTTACGGCTGGAACGCCGCGGCCGAGTGGGACGGCCGCGACGACGGCGGTGCGCTCGTCGCCGACGGCGTCTACACCGTCCGCCTGCGCACCGCCGACCCGGACGGCCAGGCCGCCGAGGACACGGTCACGGTCGGCGTCGACCAGCACGGCCCCGGCGCGCTGACCGAGCCCGCCGGGGGCGCCACCCTCTCCGGCACCGTCGACTGGGTCTTCACGCCGGCGCCCGGCCACACCGTGGACTCCGTCCAGGTGTACTGCGACGGCGCGAGCGGCTCCTCCAACGGCCTGTCCGGCAGCATCGACACCACCGCGTGCGTCGGCGGCCCGACCACTGTCAACGCCCTCGTGCTGTGGACCGACCCGTTCGGCGCGCAGCAGTACTGGACCGCGCCGCCGGTGCACGTGACCATCGACAACGCACCGACGCTGAAGATCTGGCAGGAGCCGTCGCACCGGTACTTCAGCCCCAACGGCGACACCCAGGACGACGCCCTCGCCATCTACTACTGCCTGTCCGCGCCGGCTGAGGTGACCGCGACCGTCACCGACGGCGCGGGCGCCGTCGTACGTACCATCGCCGGTCCGCCGTTCCCGGGCCGGCAGTGCTCCGGCGGGTGGAACGCCACCGTGACCTGGGACGGGCGGACCGACGCCGGAGCGGTCGCCGCCGACGGCGTCTACACCGTGCGACTCCGCGCCGTCGACGGGGGCGGCCGGGCCGTCGAGGACAGTGTCACGGTCGGCGTCGAGGCCGGCCTGCCGGGCACGCTGACCTCCCCCACGCCGCAGGCCGCGGTCGAGGGGCCGTTCGACTGGGTCTTCACGCCCACCGCGGGAGTCGGCGTCACCGACGTCACCGTCTACTGCGACGGACCCGGCTACGCCACCGTGCGGCAGCCGTCCGCCGACGGCGCGTTCCGCGGCAGGCTCGACAGCACCGCCTGTCCCGATGGGACCAACCAGCTCCGGACCGCGGTCACCTGGCGCGACCCGTTCGGCGCCTACCAGACCTGGTACGGCGACGGCGTGCCGATCACGGTCGACAACGCGCCGCGGCTGACGATCTCGCAGCAGGCTTCGCAGCGGTACTTCAGCCCGAACGGCGACGGCTACGAGGACACGATCGCGGTGCAGTACTGCCTGTCGACCGACGCCGTCGTGCGCCTGACCGTCACCGACGCGACCGGCGCCGTGCGCCGCACCAAGGACGTTGCGCAACAGCACGGCTACCCCGTCTGCTACGGCTACACGAACAACGCGCTCGAGTGGGACGGCAGGGACGCGGCCGGCGCGGTCGTGGCCAACGGCGTGTACACCGTCCGGGTCACCGCCACCACCGCGGGCGGCCGCACCGCCGAGGACAGTGTCCAGGTCGGCGTCGACGCGCGCTCCCCCGGCGGCGTGACCGTGCCGACCCCCGGTGCGGTACTGACCGGGCTGGCCACGGCCGAGTTCCGCCCTGCCGACGGGTTCCAGCTCAGCCAAGTCGACTTCTATCTCAACACCGGCGGCGGGAGCTCCGCGTTCAACCCGTCCCCGGACGGCGTCTGGCGGACCACGTTCTTCACCGGCGGGCTGGTCAGCGGGCCGGCCGTGCTCCAGACCAGGGTGCGCTACCAGGACGCATTCGGCGCCGACCATTCCTGGTACGCGCCGCAGATCCCCGTCGTCATCGACGCGACCTCGGTGCCGCTGAGCGTCACGGCCGAGCCCGCGCGCGGGCCGGCGCCGCTGGCCACCACGCTGAAGATCAGTGCCTCCGAGCCGACGGGACGGGCGCTCGCGTACCGCGTCGACTTCAGCGACGGCACAGCGGTGGCGACCGGCCAGATCGCCGCGCCGTACGACCCGCTCTCCCTCGCGCACACCTACACACAGCCCGGTGTGTATCGGGCCTACATCACCGTCACCGGCCCGTCAGGTGCCGCCGCCTCCAAGACGGTCGACGTGGCGGTGAGCAGCGCGGCCAACACCGCGCCGAGCGCCACCCTCACCGCCGGGCAGACCCGCGGCGTGGCGCCGCTGACGGTCCAGCTCGGCGTGGCGGGCAGCGACCGCGAGGGCGACGCGTTGACGTACACGCTGGACTTCGGCGACGGCACCACCGACCACGGCGCGCTGCCACACGCGGCGGTGACCCACACCTACGTCCGGGCCGGCACGTTCGTCGCCCGGCTCACGGTCAGCGACGGGCGGCTCAGCACGTATCGCACCGTGACCTTCGTCGTCGCCCCCGGCGAGCCCCTCATCGCCGACGCCGGCGACGACGTCAACGCGGTCGTGGACGAGCCGGTGCGCTTCGACGGCGGGGGTTCACGGCCGAGCCTGGGAATCGAGTCGTACCAATGGGCATTCGGCGACGGCGGCAGCGCGTCCGGCGTGGTCGCCGACCACACCTACACCCGTGAGGGCACGTACACGGCGACCCTGACCGTGCGTTCGGCCGCCGAGACGAGCACCGACACCTTGGTCGTCACCGTCAAGCAGAAGCCCGCCGAGGAGGGCCTGGTCGTCACCGTCACCGGCGGCGGCGCCCCGCTCCCGGGCGCCTCGGTGATGCTCGTCGACGCCTCCGGCGCGCGCACCAGCGCCGCCACCGACGCCGACGGCAAGGCCCACCTCAACGCCCTCGGCGACGGCACCTACACCGTCTACGCCTGGCAGGCCGGCTACCTGCCCGGCACCGGCACCGGCACGGTCACCGACGGCAGCGGCACGACGACCGTGAACCTCACGACCGGCCAGGTCGCCGAGACGTCGCTGACATCGCAGCCGCTGACCAAGGACGAGATCGTGGCCGCCGGCATCGACCCGGACGACCCCGGCAACCAGCGGGTCTACCAGTTCAGCATCAGCCTCGCCATCAACACCGAGCCGGTGAAACTGACCGGCTACGCCTCGCCCGGCGGCTTCCCGCTCTGCCCGGACGCCAACGGGGCCGACGCGTCCTGCTCGACGGACCGCCGGACGGCGGGCTTCACCGCCGGCGGCTACGACGTCTCCGTCTCGGTCACCCACGTCCGCGAGAAACCGCAGCTGGTGTGGCTGGTCATGCCCGCGAAGGCGAGCTGGCTCAAGGAGTTCTTCAGCGTCCAGCTGGCCGTGACGAACCTCGCCGGCCCGGACTTCTCGCTCGACGGCGGCGTCGCGACGCTCACCCTGCCCGCGGGGCTGACCCTGGCGCCGACCACCATCCAGCAGCACGCCACGGTCGCCGTCCCCGACGTCTCCGGCGGGCACAGCGCCACGACCGCCTGGCTGGTCCGCGGCGACAAGGAGGGTTTCTACGACCTGAACGCCACCTACGCGGCGACGCTGAGCCCGTTCGGCGAGCCGGTCACCGTCGACGCCCGCACCATCAAGCCCGTGCACGTGTGGGGCGGCTCCGCGGTGACCATCATCGTCGACGCCGAGCAGGACATCTACAACCGCTACCCGTACCGCGTGCGGGTGGGCCTGAAGAACGTGGCCGACGTGCCGATCTACAACGCGGCCGTGCAGATGACCGACCAGCACAGCCCGCACTACCTGCGACAGCCGGGGCAGGCGCTGCGGCAGGAGACCGCCCGGATCGAGCCCGGCGCCATCTTCTGGGCCGACGACTTCATCTTCGCCCCCGACATCGACGGCGAGCTCAACCTCGGCAAGTCGTTCGTGGCCGTGGCGGGCGGCGCCGGCGGCCCGGCCGCGGTGGTGACCAAGCACCCGGCACTGTCGGACCCGGACCACGGCCCGCAGTTGGACGCCGTCGGGCTCGGCATGGGCGTCGGCCTGAAGTGGACGCCGGTGCCAGGCGCCACGGGCTACGAGATCTACCAGACGCCCGACCTCAACACCGAGTTCCCCACCACCCCGGTGGCGACCCTGCCGGCGGGCGTGACCAGGGCCGCCATCCCGCTGCCGAAGGGCGGCTCCGGCTGGTTCGCGGTCAGCGCCATCATCAACGGCAAACGCACGATGGTGCATCCGATCCAGGAGGGGGAAACCAGCGCCCTGCCGGCCGCGCCGACCGTCCAGGCCACGGTGTCCAGCACCGCCTCGTGCGACCAGGACGTCACCGTCACCGCGCACTTCTCCGACGAGTTCTTCGGCCTCACCGGCTACACGGCCACGCTGGACGGCGTCGAGGCGCCGGTCGGCCAAGGCCCGCTCAGCGGCAACGATGCCGTCGCCACCTTCACCATCAAGACCTCCGACCTCACCTCGGCCGGCGCCCGGCTGCGTATCACCGCCACGGACGACGCCCCGGAGACGGGGCCGGAGTGGTCGACGACGGTCGGGTCCGGCTGCAACCCGATCCGGATGCTCGTGCTCGGCGACTCGATCGCCTGGGGTCAGGGCCTCGCACCCAACCACAAGTACCCCGAGCTGGTCAAGGACGCGCTGCACCAGCAGAGCGGCCGGCCGGTCGAGTACACCGACGCGATGAACGTCTCGCACTCCGGCGCCTTCGTCCACGACGGCGCGGGCTGCGCGCCCGGCCTGCGCGCCACGGCGGGGTACTACGGGGGCGAGGTACCCACGAGCAGCCCCGACATCGGCGTCTGCCAGGCCCAGCAGGTGCGCGACAAGGAGGCCGACGTCATTCTCGTGGACGGCTGCATCAACGACGTCGGCGTGGACAAGATCCTGAACCCCCTGGTCGGCCTGCAAGACCTGCGCGACTCCATAACGCAGCGCTGCGGGGCACCGGTCGAGCAGATGCTGCGGACCCTGCACAGCGACCATCCCGAGGCGACGATCATCTACACCGGCTACTACCCGATCTTCGACCGCGGCCTGGTCGCGGCGGAGCAGCTGGTCCTGGCCGACCGGCTCGGCAAGTCCCGCGACTGGCTGCGCGCGGTGGCCGACCTGGGCGCGAACACGCTCATCGAGCGCTCGGCGACCTTCGACCGCGACTTCCGCAACCTCGCCCAGCAGCACGTCGCCGCGCTCGACCCGAATCACACCTGGCTGCACTTCGTCGACCCGGGCTTCGGCCCCGGCGACGGCCTGTTCGACGCCGACAGCAAGCTCTTCTCGGGCCTCGACGACGAGGTGGTCGGCAGCCGCGTGGGCGCCTGCCTGACCGTGTTCCAGTTCGCCCCGTGCCCCATCGCCTCCATCGGGCACCCGAACCGGGCCGGCGCGCGCCGGTACGCCGACGCGATCATGGGCAGGCTGACCACCGGTTCGGCCAGGCTCACCGGCATCAGCGTGGCGCCGGTGACGGTGGCCAAAGGCCGCACGCAGCAGCTGAACGTCACCGCCGTCTACAGCGACGGCTCCACCCGGGACGCCGGCGCGCTCGTCACCGCCACCAGCAAGTCGACCACGATCGCGACGGTCGACCCGACCACGCTGCAGGTGACGGGCGTCGCCAAGGGCAAGACCACGATCACCGTCACCCTCGGCGCCGACCCGGCGATCAAGGCGACGGCCCAGGTCGAGGTGACCGCGCCGGACGTGGCGAGCGTGTCGCTCTCGCCGCCGACGCCGAACGTGCTGAACGGCAAGACGGTCCGGCTGACCGCCGTGCTGACGATGTCCGACGGCACGACCAAGAACGCCAGCAACGCCAAGGTCACCTGGACCAGCGGCAACCCGGCGACCGCCACGGTGTCGGACGCCGGCGTGGTCAAGGGCCTGTTCGCCGGCCAGGTCTGGATCACCGCCGCCTACCGGGAGGACGCCGCCTCGACGCCGATGGTGGCCTCGACCCTGGTGACCGTCTCGCCGGCCGCGCCGACGATCACCGACTTCAGCCCGTACGGCGGCTACGAGGGCGCGGTGGTGACCGTTGAAGGCACCGACTTCCTCGGCGCGACCTCGGTAACCCTCGGTGGCGTGGAGATCACCCAGTTCACCGTGGTGTCCAGCACCACCATCACCTTCGTCGCCCCGCCCAACGCCAGAACCGGCTACATCACCGTGACCACGCCGCTGGGCACCGCTCGAAGCGTCGGAAGGTTCAGCTTCGTGACGTGACGGCTTCGGCCCTGCGGCGCACGCCGGTGCGCCGCAGGGCCCAAGCGGTTATCCGGCCGGGTTCTGGTCCGCGACTTCACCCATCCCGGCTTGACGCATTCCCTTATCGGAATATGATGGCCGCTATGGCACGAGCAGCGACGACGTCGGACGTCTTCAACGCGATCGCCGAGCCGCAGCGCCGGGACATCCTGGCGCTCCTGCGGGCGGGTGAGCGGCCGGTGAACGACCTGGCCCAGGAGCTGGGGATGAGCCAGCCGCGGGCGTCCAAGCACCTGCGGGTGCTCCGGGAGGTCGGGCTGGTGCGGGACCGCAAGGCAGGCAAGCAGCGCCTCTACGGCCTTGACGCCCGCGGGCTGCGGCCGGTCCACGAGTGGGCCGGCGGATTCGAGCGGTTCTGGAACGACAGTTTCGACCGGCTGGACGCATACGTGCAGGACCTGAAGCAGGCAAGACAGGAGGAGTAGCCGATGAGCTCGACGGAAAGAGGAGCGCCGGCGCAGTCCGCGACGGCCGACCGCGAGATCCTCATCTCCCGGGGCATCGACGCCCCGCGAGAGCTGGTGTTCGAGGCGTTCACCGAGGTCCGGCACCTGTCGCGGTGGTGGGGACCGGAGGGGTTCACCACCACCACACGGGCGTTCGAGTTCCGCATCGGTGGGGAATGGGACTTCGTGATGCACGGACCGGACGGGACGGACTACCAGGAGTGGATCACCTGGACAGAGATCACCCCGCCGGAGCGGATCGCGCTGTTGCACGGTGAGTCCCGCGACGACCCGAACGCCTTCGAGTCGGTCCTGACGTTCGAACCGGACGGCGCGGCGACCCGGATGCAGATGCGCACGGTGTTCCCCACCAAGGAACTGCGCGACGAGGCGGTCGAGAAGTACCACGCGATCGAGGGCGGCCAGCAGACCCTGAGCCACCTGGCTGCCTACGTCACCGAGATCGTTCGGAAGGGAGCTGAGGGCTGATGGCCGGGAAGGTGTTCTTCAGCGTGACGATGTCGCTCGACGGCTTCATGGCGCCGGAGGCCGTGCCTGTCGAGGACGTCTTCTCACCCGAAGGTCAGAGCGACCCGAGGGTCCAGCGCTGGATGACGAAGTGGTCGGAGCTTCAGGCGTGGGTGTTCCCGCAGCGGTGGTTCCGGGAGAACCTCAAGCTCGGCGAGGGCGGCGAGGAAGGACTCGACAACGACATCGTGCGGGAGACGTTCGAGCGCACCGGCGCGAGCGTCATGGGCAAGCGCATGTTCGACGCCGGCGAGCAGGCGTGGCCGGAGGAGGCGCCGTTCCACACGCCGGTCTTCGTCGTGACGCACGAGAAGCGCGACCCCTGGCAGCGGCCGGGCGGGACCACGTTCCACTTCGTCAACGACGGCATCGAGCCCGCGCTCGACCAGGCCCGCGAGGCCGCCGGCGACCGCGACGTCCGCATCGCCGGCGGCGCCGAGACGATCCTTGAGTACGTCAACGCCGGTCTGATCGACGAGTTCTCGATCGCGCTGGCGCCCGTGCTGTTCGGCTCCGGAATCCGCCTGTTCGAGGGTGTGGACGCGGCCCGCGTGGCCTTGGAGCCGGTCCGCGTGGAGCCCTCCCCGAGGGTGACGCACCTGACCTACGCCGTACACCCCCGGTAGCCCGCTCATGCGATTCCCTTGTCCTACGGGACGTCGATGATCACCTTGCCGAAGATGCCCCCGGCGAGCGCGTCGTGAGCTGCTGCGGTCTCCTCAAGGGCAAATCGGTGGATCGGGTAGCCGCGCAGGTAGCCGGCGTCGAGGGCTTCGTTGATGCCTTCCACTGCCTTCGTGACCGACTCGCGGGGAAGCCAGTAGAGTCCGGTGAACTCCAGGCGGCCGTTGAGGTTGATGAAGGAGCGCACCGGCAGATCCGAGGGGGCCGGCCCCTCGGTCGCGTAGATGGCGATGGTGCCGCTCGGCGCGAGCACGGCCAGATCGCGTTCGATGTTCGCACCGAGCGCGGGCTCGACGATCCGGATCGCCTTCTCCGGAATCAGACCTCTCGCAACGGCGAGGTTGTCCGGATGTGTCGGGTCAAGCGTGTCGTCAGCGCCGAGCCTCTTCGCCAGGTCGCGCTTCTCGGCCGAGCTCGTGGAAACGACGACTCGAGCTCCCGCCCAGGTCGCCAGCTGAAGGGCCGCGAAGCCGACGGCGCCGAAGCCGTTCACCAGCACCGTCCCGCCCTTGAGCGCACCCAGGTTTCCGAGCAGGTTGTGGGCGGTGATGGCCGGCACCCCGAGCGAGGCCCCGACTTCGTCTGGCACGTCGTCGGGCAGTGGCACCGCGAGCCGGTCCGGGACGGTCGTCCACTGCGCCGCTGTCCCCCCGGGGCGCTGCCAGGCAGCGAAGTAGAGCCACACCCGCTGGCCGATGCGGGCCGGGTCGACTCCCTCCCCTACCGCGTCGATGACGCCGGCACCGTCGTGATGGGGAATGGTTCGCTCGCCGGAGGCCTCGTAGACGGCACGGGCGCGTGACTTCCAGTCGCTCGGGTTGACACCCGACTTCGCGATCCGGACGCGTACCTCCCCGGCAGCGGGCTCGGGAGTGGGCAGTTCGCCGTACTCGAGTACCGACGATGGACCAGGCTTCGTGAAGCTGATCGCCTTCATGGAGGCTCCTCGCGTGTGCGCTGAGATGCGGGTTGAAAGATGCGGCGTTGGAAGGCGGGTGTCAGAAGACGCGGGGAGTGGCCTGAGCGTTGGTGAGGCCGCCGTCGACGGTGAGGATCTGACCGGTGATGTAGCTCGCGAGCGGCGACACGAGAAACGCGAGTGGTCCCGCCATCTCCGAGGGATCGGCCGCGAATCCGCGGGGAATCTCCGCGTCGACGATGCGCCATGCCTCCTCCCCCAGCTTCTCCAGCAGGCGTGGTGTCTTGGTCCAGCCCGGAGCGATGGCGTTGACGCGCACGCCCTGGGGTCCGAGCTCGTCGGCCAGCGCACGGACGAGCTGGTGAAGGGCGGCCTTGACCACGCCGTAGGCGCCTTGCCGCGGCACGTGCCTGTTGCCCGAGATCGACCCGACGAAGGCGAGCGACTCGGGAAGCTCGGGAAGCTCGTGGATCAGGTTGGCGACGTGGACGGCGTGCCGGAGGTTGATGTCGAGCTGGAACTCCCAATCGCTCGGCGTCATGTCCTTGAAGTCGCCGATCCAGGCCGTGCCGATGATGTCCACGATGGAGGTCGGGGAGCCGCCGAGCTCGGTCACCGCTGCCGTCAAGCAACGGCCGAGGTCGTCGGGGTCCATCACGTTGCAGGCCATCGGGATGGCTCCGGACTCCGCGGCGACAGTCTCGGCAAGGGCCTGCTCACGGTCGACACACACCACCGTGGCGCCGAGCTGGCTGAGCGCGTGCACGGTCTGGCGGCCCATGCCGGCACCCCCTCCGAGGACCACGATGCGTTGCCCGTCCAGCGCGGCGCGAGCCCGGTAGTCGGGGACATCGGCGGGACGGCGATTGGTGCTCACCTGGACTCCTTCGGGGGGCGTGTGCCCGATGCCACGAGAAAGGACACCGGTACTTCGTAGTGGTCGCCACTGCGGTAGGGCTCGAGCGCGGCGGCGAGTGCGGTGACGAGCCGCTGACGGGTGGCGGTGGATTGCGCCGACAGGATCGTGCCGGCTCGTACGGTGCTCTCGGCGAAGCTGTCGAAGAGGTCCTGAGCGCTCGGCAGGTCGTGGCTCAGGTCGAGCGTCTTGACGGTCACGTCAACGAGGCCGGCCTCGCTCAGCAGGACCCGGAGCTTCTCGGCTGAGGACAGGTCGAAGAGTCCGGGACCAGGCGGCATCGGAGGTGGTGCGATCTGGACGCTCCCGAGTGCCTCTCCGAACACGCTGGCGAAGCGTGCCTTGGCCGGCTCGTCGTAGACCGAGGTGACGAAGCGTCCGCCGGGCTTGAGCACTCGGACCGCCTCGGCGACCATCACCTCCGGCATCGCGGTGTGGAGCAGGACGAAGCCGGAGGTCACGATGTCGAAGTGACCGTCGCCGTAGGGCAGGGCGCGGGCGTCCGCCGCGTCGAACCTGATCTCGGGGTGGAGTGTGCGCGCGAGCCTGAGCATGGGCTCGGAGATGTCGCAGCCAGTGACGCGCAGCCCCTGCCGTGCTGCTGCCGCCGCGACGTAGCCGGGACCGGTTCCGACGTCGAGCAGCGTGTCAGACGGTTGGGGGCGCGCGGAGGCGACGATGTCGGGTGCGGCACGACTGGTCAGCGGGCCGAGTCTTTCGTGGTACGCGGAGCCGAGCTTGGACCATCCATCGATCTCGAATTCGTCGAATGCCCGCGCCGTGGCCTCGACTTCGTGGGACGCGTTCATGGCTTCAGGCCTCCCCTGACAGGCTGCCGAGAGTGCGCAGCATCCGTTCCTTGCCCAGGCGCAGGAGTTCCAGGTGGGGCATCCGCCACAGCGAGTCCTCCAGTTCGACGCCGAAGGTGCCGTCGTCGGAGAACACCTCCAGCTCCCACCAGCCCTGATATCCGCCCGCCTGCAATGCGTTGGCGATCGCCGGCGCCTGGCTGAGCCCATCGCCCGGGAGCAGGCGGTCCGCCCAGGTGCGCTGGGGCGATCTGACGTCGTTGAGCTGGGCGTACAGCACACGTGACGCGTTCTTGGTCAAGACGGGGTCGCGGTCGGCTTCGTCCCAGACATGCTGCACGTCGATGAGCAGGCCGATGTTGGACAGTCCGAGCTCGTCCAGGAGCGCCACCGCTGTCGGGACGTCGGGGATGGCGGATCCTCGGCGCAGCGGCATCACTTCCAGCGCGACGTCCATACCGTAGGCGGCGGCTGTCTTCGCGATCCGCGCGAGTGGTTCGGCGATCTCGTCCGGTGTGCCGGCCGGGTTGGTCGGATCACCGCTGCGGCCGCCACCGACCACGACGCCGAGCGGCGAGAACTTCGCCAGCCGCTCGACGCTCGCGCAGATGGCCTCGACGCGAGCAGAGATGTCCGTGAGCTGGCCGGGCTGGTCGAGCGGACCCGGGATGATCGGCCAGATACTGGGCGTGACGAAGGTCGACACCAGGCCGGCGGCCTCCATGGCCTCGAGGGCGCGAGCGTCGATCCCCTCGGGCATCTTGATCTCGTCGAGACCGATCCCGTCGTACCCGAGAGCTTGCGCCTGGGAGACGTCGGCGAAGAAGTCGTTGTGCGGGGTCATCCGCTGGTTGAGGGCGAGCTTCGTTCGGGTCACCGTCCTCGGCTCCTTCGCTGCATCGCGGCTGCGAGGTCTGTGGCTTCCTGCCAGACCGTCTCGAAGTGTTGACGTCCCATACGGAGGAACTCCGCGTGGGGCATGTGCCAGTAGGAATCGGGGAAGTCGTTGCCGAAGGTGCCGTCGTCGGAGAAGACCTCGAACTCCCACCATCCGCGGTAGCCGGCGTCGAGGAGGTTCGCGACCCAGGGGACCGCGGTCGCGCGGCCCAGGCCGGGCATCTCGCGGTCAAGCCCGCTGCGCTCGTCGATGCGGACATCGCAGACCTGAGCAGCGATGACCCTGTCGATGTGTTCGTGGATGTGCTCGTAGAGCCCTTCTTCGGGCCAACTGTGGAAGTTGTCCAGGGCAAGGCCGACGTTGGGCCGGTTGATCGCGTCCATGACCGCGACCATGTCGGGGATCGTGGAGATGGCCGATCCTCGCCGCTGGCCGAGCAACTCGAACGCGATCTGTTGACCGAACTCAGCCGCTACGTCGGCAATGATCGGCAACGCCTCGTAGACGTCCTCCACGGGACCGGCCGGGTGGATCGGATCGCCGGTCGCGCCGGGCGCGATCACGATCGCGACAGGGTTGAACCGAGCGAGGCGCTCGATGCTGGCCGCGATCATGTCGACGCGCTGCTGGAGAGAGAGCTTCAGTTGCGAGGCTGGACCGAACGGCATTCCCAGCAGGGTGTGGCTTCGCGGCACGCAGAAGGTGGAGACGAGGCCGGCTTGCTCCATCGCGTCGTGAAGCTCGTTCTCCCGGCCGGTCTCTATCTTGAGTTCGGAGAGGCCGATGCCATCAGCGCCGGTCGCCACCGCGTCGCGGATGTCGTCGAACGCATCGTTGTGGGGGGTGCAGTAGGCCGTGAACGAGAACCGGGGCCGCTCGAGTGCGGGTGCGGTCATGTGAGACCCTTCGCATGCATGTCGCGGATGATCCCGGCCAGGACCTCCGGCTGCTCCTCGGGAACGTAATGGCCCGAGGACTCGACCACCCGGATGTCGCCGCCCAGAGACATCTCCTCGACCATGGCGCGCACGTCGTCCTGGATCGCGGTCAACGCTCCCGCCACGTAGACAAGAGGGCAGGTCAGCTTGCCACGTTCGTGCAGCTCCGCGCGCACGAGCTCAGAGCTGTAGGGCAACGATCGGTACATCTCCAGCGCCGCGCGCAGCGCTCCGGGCGCGGTGTAGGCGCCAACGTACGAGTCCATCGTGGCACCTGAGACGGCGTCGGGATTGATCAGTCGCGAGCGGATGAAGTACTCCAGGTACTCCCGCTCGCGGCCGGCAATGAGCAGATGCGCCACGTCGGCGTTCTGGTGGAAGGCGACGTGCCAGGTGCGTGGATTGGTCCTGAGCGAGTCACCCAGCGATGTGCCAGGAAGGGGTGCGTCCACCAGGGTGAGGGAACTGACACCGTCACGATGCGTCAACGCGTAGGCGAAGGCGACGTAGGAACCCATGTCATGCCCGCACAGCGTGATCGGTCCGCTGCCGACCTCACGTTCGACGATGGCCCGCACGTCCTCAGCCAGAGCGAAGATGTCATAGCCGCTTGCAGGCCCTGGCACGCCGCCCAGTCCCCGCAGGTCCGGTGCGATGATCGTGTACTCGTCGACGAGGTGCTCGATCACCCCCTCCCATTCCCGCCAGGTCTGGGGAAACCCGTGCAGCAGTACCAGGGGCGGACCGTCTCCGACGACGACATAGTGCGACGTCGCGTCGTTCGCGACCGATCGCGCGTGCCGAGGCCGCGCGCTCATTCCCCACCTCGGAAACCGCCGAGGATGCAGCGCTCGATTGAGCTGCTAGTCGTGGTGATCACGGCGACCCTCTCTGAGATCGAACGCACCCGGTGCTCTTGAGGCGTTGTAGAACCGTAGGGCCGGACCGAGTCACCCATTCGCGAACCTTGGCCGGATTCCGCCTTCCGGAATCAGGGTCAGTTGTCGGCGAGTGGGGAATGCGCCGCACCGCCCGAGGAAACAGGCGACTCCAACGTGAGACCCTGAGCCATCTCCTGCCGCACCGCTTCGGCGGTGTTGCTGAGCTCCCGAACGAGCTCTTGCGTCGATTTCCGGTCGAACCGCGGAGTCGGGATGGCGATCGCGATGCCGGCGAACGCGCGGCCGAAGGGATCGCGCAGGCACATGCCGATCGCGCAGATCCCCACGTCGCTGTCCCCCATGTTGACGGCGTAACCCGTCCGGCGAACCGTCCTGATCTTGCCCTCGAGCGCCACGAGGGTTTGCTTCGCCTCGCGGGCGTCTCCGGTCAAGCCACGCGGATAGATGGATCGCAGGGTCGTCAGCGGGAGCTCAGCGAGCAGAACGATCCCGATGGCGGTCTTGTGAGCGGGCAGCAACATGCCTATCCGATTGCCGACGCGCAGCGCTTGGAAGGACTCCACGCTGTCGAGAAAGCGGGTGCCGTTGCCCTCGAGAACGGCCACGTGGCATGTCTCGCCCACCGCGGCCGCAAGGCGCTCCAGGTGCGGATGGACCAGATCTTCGGTGGCGCGCGGCCTGCCGAGGTGGGGAAGTCGAAAGCGCTCGATGGCCGGGCCGGGCCGGTAAATCTTGTGCGCGTCCTGGACCACGAAGCCGCGGGCGAGCAGTGCGGCCAGGATCCGGTGGGCAGTCGAGCGCGCCACGCCGAGATGGTCGGCGACCTCGATGACCCGCAAGCTGGTGCGCACACTCAGGAGTTCCAGCACACGCAACGCGTTGTCGACCGATGACAGTGTTCCGCCCGTTTGATTCCTCATAGTGGAACGAGCATCGCACGTCGGTGGCGTCGGTCACACGTGGGGGCTGACACCGCGCTGACGCGGGACCGTGCCGTGTCGCGAAGGACGGAATTCTTTGCCGCCATCACTCGCGTTCGCACTCACTTGCACAAGAGTCGTGGCTGCCCCCAGGTACGAGTCCCGGGTGTGGCCGCGTGACGGCCAAGTGCGATGGCAGAGGCGGGAGGCGGAGGATGACGGCGACCAACGGGGTCCTCATCATCGGTGGCGGCATTGGCGGACTTACCTTGGCGCTGCAGCTGGAGCGTGCAGGTATCCGCGCGCGGGTTCTGGAGGCGGTACCGGACCTGAAGCCGCTGGGTGTCGGCATCAACATCCTTCCGCACGCGAGCAAGGAACTCTGGCAGCTGGGCGTGCAGAACGATTTGACGCCCATCTCGGTGCAGACGTCGCAATCGGTCTTCTACAACCGGTTCGGTCAGTTCATCCATGCCGACCCGGCGGGCAACGCGGCTGGCTTTCCTTGGCCGCAGTACTCGATCCATCGTGGCGAGCTCCAGCTCACGCTGGCGAAGTTGGTTCGCGAACGTCTCGGCGAGGAGAGTCTCGTACTCGACGCCAAGGCGACTGGCTTCGTCGACCATGGAGACCGGGTCACCGTACGGACTGTCGACTCCGCGGGTGCGGAGTCGACCTACGACGGCGTGGTCGCAGTCGGTTGCGACGGCGTCCATTCGACGATCCGCAGGATCCTGCACCCCGACGAGGGCGCGTTGCTCTACTCGGGTTACACGATGTGGCGTGGCACAACGCGCATGGCGCCGTACCTCGACGGCGCGAGCATGGTTCGCGTGGGCTGGCTCGAGACCGGCAAGCTCGTCATCTACCCGATCCTGAACTACGACGACGGCACCCAGCTGGTGAACTGGGTGGCCGAGATCGCGGTCCCGCAGCGCACCAACCGCAACTGGAATCAGGTCGCCGAGGATGGTGAGTTCTTCGAGCCCTTCGAGGGATGGGATTTCGACTGGCTCGACATTCCGGCCATGCTCAGGGGCGCCGAACGCGTCTATGAATATCCGATGCTCGACCAGGACTCGCTGCCCTTCTGGACCAAGGGTGGCGTCACCCTGCTCGGGGATGCCGCCCACCCGATGGTGCCCCGCGGTTCCAACGGCGCCGGCCAGGCGATCCTCGACACCCGGGCCCTGACCGATGCGCTCGTGGAAGAGGCGAACCCACGGGCTGCCCTGACGCGCTACGAGCGCGAGCGCCTGCCGCGCACGGCAGAGATCGTTCAGCTCAATCGCGTGAACCCTCCCGACGCCCTGCTTCGTGAGGTGTTCGAACGGACCGGCGATCTGCCCTTCGAAGACATCGCCAATGTGATCTCCCCGAGCGAGGTACAGCAGCTCCTGGACAACTACCGCGCGGTCACCGGCTCCTCACTCGCCTCACTCACCGGTCACGAATCCCGATCCGGCGCCTGAGTGCGTAGCCACAGCGCGCCACCAGCGCGTCCTTGGCTCACATTCGCGGTCGTCGCGCCCGGCGTGGCGTCGTACTGCATGCTGCAGTCGACCGCCGTCACCGCGCTCCCACGAATCCAGGAACAGGTCGGCGCCACCCAGTCGGCCGCTTCTTGGGTGATGACCGCGTTCCTCATCTCGTCATCGGTGGCCACGCCGATTCTCGGCCGCCTGGGCGACGCCTACGGCAAGAAGCGCCTCACACTCGTCACCCTTGTGCTGCTGGCAGCGGGCTCGGTCCTTGCCGCGATCGCCACCAACATAGCCGTACTGATCGTCGCGCGTGTGGTGCAGGGCGTGGCGGGTGGCCTCTTCCCACTGGCCTTCGGCATGGTGCGAGACGAGATGCCGACGCGGCTCGTGCCGATCGGCATCAGCCTCATCTCGTCGCTCATGGCGATCGGTTTCGCGGCCGGCATGATGACGTCAGGGCCGATCCTGCATGCGTTCGGCTACGGCTGGATCTTCCTGCTACCCGGGCTGGTCGCCGCCCTTGCCGCCGTGGCGATGCTCTTCCTGGTCCCGGAATCGCCGACGCGGAGCCGGGAGCGAGTGCCTCTCCTACCCGCGTTGCTCCTGGCGGGCTGGCTCGTGCCACTCCTCGTAGGTGTGACGAGCGCGCCGGCAGCCGGTTGGATCTCGCTGCGGGCACTTGGGCTGATTGCTCTGGCGGTGGTCGCCTGTGCGGTGTGGGCAGTCGTCGAGTGGCGGCTTCCGGTGCCACTCATCGACCTGCGCATGATGACCGTTCGTGGGGTCTGGAGCGCGAACGTCGTGGCACTCACGACGGGACTGGCCATGTTTGCCGGGTTCACCTTCTATCCCCAGTTCTCCCAGGTACCCAGATCGGAAGGTTACGGCCTGGGTGCATCGGTCATCGAGGCCGGCCACATCACGCTGCCCCAGACAGTTGGAGCGTTCGCCCTCGGGTTTCTCGTCCCGATGGTCGCGCGACGAATCGGGACCAGGCAGGTGGTGGTTGCCGGGTCGCTGCTTACCGCCGCAGGCGCCGGGATGGCCGCCTACTTCCACGACGAAACGTGGCAGATGTACGTCGTCTCCGGCCTCACCGGCGTCGGCGTCGCTGCTGTCTACGCCTGCCTCGCGAATGCCGTCGTAGCCGCTGTGAGGCCCGACCAGACGGGCGCGGTGACGGGGATGAACGCGAACATCCGCACGATCGGCGGGGCCTTCGGCTCGGCGATCGCTGCCACCCTGATCGCCGCCAGGACCGGTCCCACCGGCTATCCGGCGGAGCAGGGATACGTCAACGTCTTCACTTTCATCATGATGGCTGCGGTGCTGGCGGCAGCGGCCGGGCTTCTGATTCCATCCGGGGGGCGCCGCACCACGCTCCAGCCGGCAGGCGAACGAGCTGCTGCCCGAAGCACCTCAGCGTAGAAGCGATCGAGACCGCGCACCGACGGCCGACCGCGCCGATCGAAGTCGAGCCACGTGCTCTCGTACTCCGACGATCCGCGGCTGCGGTGCACTCACCTCAGCCGCGGATCGTCGGGGAGACAGCAGCGGTCCTTCAGAGCCAGGACCCGAGCTCGGGCACCTCGACGAGGGTGTGCGGCCGGCCCGCGAGCCAGGCCGCCACCTCGGCGAGAGGGCCGGCGGGCAGTGCGGAGGCGCCGAGGCCACGCTTGGCGCAGATGTCCTCGACCAAGGCCTCGAGGAAGCTCGCCGGGAGGTCGGCGAAGCCGACGCCACGGTCGAGGTCGACGGCGTGCACGAGGACCTCACGCGAGCGCAGCCACGGGATCTCCGTGGCCGGGACGGTGCGCCGCTGGGCGGTCATCACCTCGGCCTGCCACTGGCGCTGCGTGAGCGAGCCCATCGCCTTGTCCAGCGCGTCCGCCGAGTGCCGCACCCAGCCGGTCAGCTCGGCGGCGGTCATCGAGACGCCCCGCTCGATCCCGGCGGCGCGCTCCTCGGCAGAGGCGTACATCGGCGTCACCTCGCCAGTCGCCGCCCAGTGCACCAGGTTGCCCAGCGCGTCGCCGTTGGCGGCCACGTGGGCCACCAGGTGGCGGCGGCTCCAGCCCGGCAGCAGGCTCGCGACGTCGTACTCGGCCTCGGTGAGGCTGTCGGCCGCCTCGACGAAGAGCGCCGTGCCCTGTTGCATCCAGCGCCGCGCGTCGGCGGCGGTCCGCCGGACCGCACTCGCCGAGCCTGCCGAGGCGCCACGCGTCGACACGTCCTCCATCAAGCGTCCCTGACGATGCGGTTCGTGCACGCGCCGAGGCCCTCGATCTCGGTCACGACCGTCTCGCCACCGACCAGGTAGACCTTCGGGTCCCGCGCGTGGCCGACGCCCGCTGGGGTGCCGGTGGCGATGATGTCGCCCGGCTGGAGCGTGATCATCGTGGAGATGTAGGAGACCAGGAAGACCGGGTCGAACAGCAGGTCGCCGGTGTTGTCCCGCTGCATGACCTCGCCGTCCACCACGGTCCTGACCTCAAGGGCCGGGCGGACGCCGCCGACCTCGTCAGGCGTCGTGACGAACGGTCCGACCGGCGTCGTCGCCTCCCAGATCTTGCCCTGCGTCCACTCGATGGTGCGGAACTGCCAGTCGCGCACGGAGACGTCGTTCATGACCGTGAAGCCGGCGATGGCCGCCTCGGCCTCCGCGTCGCCGGCGCGGCGAACCTGCTTGCCCACGACGATGGCGAGCTCGACCTCCCAGTCGAGCGCGTCCGTCTCGGCAGGCCTGGTGACGTCGTCGTTCGCTCCCAGCAGGGTCTCGGCGAACTTCGGAAACAGCGTCGGGTACGACGGCAGTTCCCGGCCCATCTCCTGGATGTGGCCCTTGTAGTTGTGGCCGACGCAGATCACTTTGGACGGCGTCGGCACGACCGGCGCGAAGTCGGCGCCCTCGAGGTCGTAGGTCACGGCTCCCCCGGCCGCGGTGGTCGATGCCGCCCTCGCCTGCCAGTCCGCCTCGGCGAACAGAGCGCCCAGGTCGGCGTACCCGAGGTCGACGAGCACGCCGCGTCCGTCGGGGAGGACCTCGAGCCGCACCGCGCGGGTGCTGCCGGTCCCATGCTCGTGGGTTCGGATGGTCGCGAGCTTCATATGCTGCGGTGTCCCTTACTTGTCGATCTGGGTGCGATTGAGCTGGAGCGCCTCGAAAACGGGCGCGTCGCAGAAGCGGAAGAGGTCGAGGGCGCCGGAGTCGGAGTCGCTCGACCCGGCCTCGGAGCGAACGGAGAAGGCCTGCCACGACGGCACGACGAACAGGTCGCCCCGGGTGACCGACCAGGACACCTCGCCGACGGTGACGGTGCCGGAGCCGTCGAAAACCTGGTAGACGCTCGATCCGGTCTCGCAGACGGGCGTGGTCTCAGCGCCGCGGGCGACGCGGTGGAACTCGGCGCGGATGGTGGGCAGCACGTCGCTGCCGTCGTGCGGGTTGGAGTAGCGAACTGCGGCGTGGCCGGGCTCGACCGTGCCGGCGTACCCCTGCTTCTCCAGCTCGAGCTGGTCGGCGAGGGCACGGTTGGTGTGCTCCCACTTGTAGGCGAGCAGCGGCGAGCCGGGCGTGGTGTGCGCGACGCCGACCGGCCGCAGGCCCGGGTGACCCCAGATCCGCTCGGAGCGGGAGTACCGCGGCGTGATCCGCTCGGCATCGGAGATCTCGTCACGGCCGAACTCGAAGAACTGCGCCTCGGTGACGTACTGCAGCGGGATGTCGAGGCCGTCGATCCAGGCCATCGGCCGGTCGGACGCGTTGTGGTGTGCGTGCCAGTTCCAGCCGGCCTGCGGGAGGAAGTCGCCGCGGTTCATAGGGACGGCGTCGCCGCCGACGACGGTCCACACGCCGGAGCCCTCGACGACGAAGCGGAAGGCGTGCTGGGTGTGGCGGTGCTCGGGGGCGTCCTCGCCGGGCATGAGGTACTGGATCGCCGCCCACAGCGTCGGGGTCGCGAACGGACGACCGCCGAGGCTCGGGTTCGCCAGGGCGATGGCGCGGCGCTCGCCGCCGCGACCGACCGGCACCAGGTGCCCGGCCTCGTCGGCGAGGCGGACCAGGTTGTCCCACTTCCACAGGTGCGGCACGGCGCGGCTGCGCGGGTGTGCCGGCATGAGGTCGCCGATCTCGGTCCAGAGCGGCACGAGCAGTTCCCGCTCGAAGCCTTGGTAGAGCTGCTCGAGCTCCGGGGTGACGTCCGGCTGGCCCGGCGCGGCGACGGCCTTGAGCTGGACGGGGGTGTCGATGGCGGCCATGTCCGCTACCCTAGGCACCATCCCGTTCAAGAGAGAACGAAATTCTGTACAGCAGAGAGCACCCATGGAACAGCCTCTGAAGTCTCGACCGGCGTACGCGATCGCCAGCGTCGACAACGCCCTTCGCATCGCCGCCGCGTTGCAGCTCGAAGGTCCCCTCACCGTGAGCGAGGTCGCCGCACGGCTCAATGTGGCCACCTCGACCGCCCACCGCCTCTTGCAGATGCTCGTCTACCGCGACTTCGCCGTGCAGGACGACAACCGGCGCTACCGGGTGGGACCCGTCCTCGAGCTCTCCAGGCACTCGCCTTCGCTCGCCTCCAGACTTCGTGCGGCGGCCCTGCCTCAGCTGCGCCGAGTCGTCGACCGGCTCGACGAGTCCGCCAACCTCGCCATTCGGTCAGGCGCCACCGTTCGATTCATCGCCAGCGTCGAGTCCAGCCAAGCGCTGCGAGTGGGCTCGCGGGAGGGAATGGTCTTTCCCGCTCACCGCACCACAGCCGGTCTTCTCCTGCTCGCCGAGCTGAGCGATGAAGACCTCGCCGAGCTCTACGGCTCGCCCGGGGACGCCAACCGAGCCACGGAGCACGTCCACCCAGCTACGCTTCGAAGCGAGCTCGCGGCCGTCCGCCGCAGCGGGGTCGCCGTGAACCGAGGTCGCTCGGAGCGCGGCATCACCGCGGTCGGGGTGCCGGTCCGCGACGCGAACGGCACGACGGTCGCCGGCATTGCCGTGTCGATGCCGGACACCCGGTATCGGGAACAGCTTCTTCCGTCCCTCGTGGCGGTATTGCGCAACGCAGCGGTCAACATCGAGCACGCGATGGCGTATGACTATGGGCAAGGCGGATACGACGACTCCGCCACCGCAACGAAAGGCAAAGGGCGATGAAGACGAGCATCACCTGTCCCTGCGGGACGGTCATCAAGGCCGAGACCGAGGACGAGCTTGTGGAGAAGACCCAGGCTCATCTTCAGGAGGCGCACAACAGGATGTACTCCCGCGAGGAGATCCTCTTCATGGCGATCTAGCGCATCAGCCCAGGAAGTCGAGCACGAGCGCGTTGAACTCCTCGGCGCGCTCGATGTTGAGCAAGTGGCCGGCTCCCTCCAGCACAACGACCGTCGAGTTGGGGATGCGGCCCAGCACCTCGTGGTAGCCGGTCTCCCGCAGTTGGTCCTCGCTTCCCGCGACAGCCAGGGTCGGGAAGGGGATACTCTCGTAGGCGATGGTGTCGGGCTGCCCGAACTGCGACCTCGGCGGCACCTGGGGAGACTTGAACCGCGCTGCGGCCACGGCCTCCCAAGCACCGGGCGCGTTGCTGGCCGCGACCCGGCGGGCGACGTATTCCTCGTCGTCGTGCCACCGAGGGTCGGAGAAGTTCGACTTGAGGATCGCCCGCATCATCTCCGGCGTGCCGTCGTAGTTGAGGCTCTTGCGGCGCTCCTCGTTGTCGGGCACGAAACCACCGCCGCTGGCGGTGACCATCCGGCGGATCGGGAACCTGCAGCGCGGCGAGGACGCCTCCCGCAGCAGGGTCGTGGCCCCCATCGACACGCCGACGAAGTCGGCCTCGTCGATCGCCATCGTTTCCAGGAAGGCAGCCATGTGGCGGACCATCCGGTCCGAGCCCGACACGAAGTCACGCAGCTTGTCGGTCTGGCCGAAGCCCAGCCAGTCCGGCGCGATCACCCGGTGGCCGGCGGCGAGCGCAGCGATGTTGAACTCCCAGCAGATCTCGGCGGACCCGCCGAACTCCCCGGAGTGCAGCAGCACCACCGGCGGCCCGTCGCCCGCGTCGAGGTAGTGGGTCCGGATTCCGCCGACGTTCACGAAGCGGCTGTACACGGGTGCTGTCATCGTTGGGTTTCCTCAGTTCTCTCTCACGCGACGGTCAGGACGGCCTTGCCGACCAGTTCGCCGGCCTCCATGGCCGCGAATGCGCCACGGGCATCGGCCAGTGGCACTTCGCGGTCGATCCTCGGCCGCAGCCCGGTCGAGGCCAGGAACGTCAGCAGCTCGCCGAGCTCGGCGCGGGTGCCCATCGTGGACCCGATGATCCGCAACTGCAGGAAGAAGACGCGGTTGAGGATGGCCGGCGGATTCGCACCGGTGGTCGCCCCGGAGATGACGACGGTACCGCCGGGTCGCAGCGAGCGCACCGAGTGGGCCCAGGTTGCCTCGCCCACCGTCTCCACGACGAGGTCGACCGGCTCGGGGAGCCGCGTCCCGGTGGCGAAGGCGGCGTGCGCGCCCAGGTCCAGCGCGACGGCGCGCTTCGCGTCGGTCCGCGCGGTGACCCACACTCGGCAGCCGGCGGCCCGGGCGAGCGCGATGGCGGCGGAGGCCACGCCGCCGGTGGCTCCCTGCACCAGCACGGTCTGCCCCGGCCTGGCCTGCCCGTTGACGAACAGCATCCGGTAGGCGGTGAGCCAGGCGGTGGGAAGACAGGCCGCCTCGGCGTATGAAAGGCCCTCCGGCTTGGGGACGAGATTGCGCCGTGGCACGGCGACCAGCTCGGCCATGGTGCCCTGGTGCTTCTCGGAGAAGAGCGTGCGTCGCGGGTCCAGCGTCTCGTCGCCGCGCCAGTCGGTGCTCGAGATCACCGAGTGCACGATGACCGCCTCGCCGGTCTCGACGTCCACGCCGGCCGCGTCGGTGCCCAGCGTCATCGGGAGCTGCTCCGCTGCCAGCCCCACACCGCGAAGGCTCCAGAGGTCGTGATGGTTCAGGGCGGCCGCCTTGACCCGGACCATCGTCCAGCCCGCCTCCAGGACGGGCTCGGGGCGCTCACCCACCACGAGCCCGGCGAGCGGCTGATCAGGGTTGATTGATGCTGCGTAGACCGCCTGCACGTGTCGGTACCTCCTGCTCGTCGGTGCCCCGACCCTATGGGCACGGCAGGCGGGGACCCCGGCTCGGGCCGCGGAGTTCCACGGAGCGGATTCCGCGCCTCCTCCGATTCCGCAGCGCGACCGAGCTCCCTAGCGTTTGGGGTCCGAGTCGGACCCCAGAAACGAGGCATCGATGACAGCACAGGGCAGCCGGGTGACGGTCGAGTACGACGACGCCGAGGGATTGCCTCGCGTCGCTGTCGTCACCTTCGACCGGCCACCGGTCAACGCCATCGACGGGTGCACCAAGGACGAGCTGATCGCCGTAGCGCGCGATCTGTCGATCCAGCACGACCTGGGCGCCGTGGTGATCGGCGGGACGAGGTACTTCGCCGCCGGTGACGACATCAAGGAGATGGCGAGCTTCGAGCGCGGATACGCGGTGCAGGGCCTGGAACGGATCTCGGAAGCCGTCGCGGCGGTCGCCGCCATCCCGGTGCCGGTCGTGGCCGCGGTGACCGGATTCGCCCTGGGCGGCGGCTGCGAGCTCGCGCTGGCGGCGGACTTCCGCGTTGCCGGCGTCGGCTCGACCTGGGGCCTGCCCGAGGTGCATCTCGGTCTGATCCCCGGCGGCGGCGGCACGCAGCGGCTACCGCGGCTCGTCGGCACTGCTCGGGCCAAGCGGATGATCTACCTCGGCGAGACGATCGACGGCACCGAGGCGGTGTCGTGGGGTCTCGCTGACGAGGTCGTCCCCGACGACCAGGTGTTCGCCACCGCGCGCCGGCTCGCCCGGGAACTGACCCGCCGGGCGCCCATCGCGATCAGGGCGGCGAAGCGGGCCATCGACAGCGGCGCCGACTGCGACCTCGCCACGGGGCTCCAGCTGGAGTCGGCGCTGTTCGCCTCGGTCTTCTCGACGCAGGACGCCGCGACCGGACTTGCCTCCTTCCTGACCGACGGGCCTCGGAAGGCCACGTTCCAGGGCCGCTGAGCCTGTTCCCCTGGAGGGAATCGGTGCGGACGCGCCCCGTCGCGCCAGTGGCGGGCGGATAGCGTCGCGCCAGACCAACCGCACGACGGAGGATCCGATGACACCCCTGCAGCCACGTTCGTTCCCGGATGTCGACGCACCACAGTTCGCGATGTGCTCCTACTCCACGCCCCATAACTCGATCTACGACGACGTCGAGCAGTCGGCCAAGGTCGGGGCTGCCGCCGTGGGCTTGTGGGAGGGCAAGTTCGTCGATGGTGAGGACGAGAAGCTGCTGGAGCTGATGGAGTCCCGCGGCATCGCCACCAGCACCGCCGTGCCGATGCGCCACTCCATCCTGGGTATCCCCTTCGACCTGCCAGGGACCCCCAAGGAGCCCGAGGCGCGCACAGAGCTGATCTGCCGGAGCATTGAGCGGCTGGCCAAGTTCAAGCCGGCAGTCATCGCCGTGGCGCCCGGCACCTCCGGAAACGCCGAGCACCCGGCCGGCCCTGTCGAAGCGCTGGTCCCCAACCTGCGCACCATCGCCGATGTCGCCGAGGCACACGGGGTGCTGATCGGGTTCGAGCTGCTCGCCCAGCGGCGGGGCAATCCCGTCTACGAGATCCCTATGATCGTCGACGTGATCGACGAGGTGGGCAGCCCGAACGTCGGCATCATGTTCGACGTCTTCCACAGCTGGCCGGAGCCGGACCTGCTGGAGCGGATCCGGGCTTACGCGCCCTACATCAACAGTGTCCAGGTCTGCGATGCGAAGGTGGACGAGCGCGGGGGCTTCGACCGCGAACTGCCCGGCCGCGGCCGGGCGACGGCCGGCCCCATCATCAAGGCTCTCCTCGACGCCGGCTACCGCAGCTACTGGGAGATGGAGGTCTTCTCTGACGACGGGTCCTACGGCAACGACTATCCCGACTCCTACTGGAAGATGCCGCACCTGGACTTCATCCGCGAGACCAAGGAGGAGTTCGAGAAGCTCTACGTCGCCGCGCTCACCGAACTCCGCGCGGAAGGCAGGCTCGGATGACGACCGAGCAGAACACGTCAATGGCGCTGGGAGCGCAGGACGGGCCGCCCGACACCACGCACTTCGACGCGGACGTGGAGGCCGCGCTGCGACGCATCGTCGACCCATGCAGCATCGCGACGGGGGTCCCGATCGACCTCGTCGACATGGGCCTGGTCCTGGGAGCCGAGAGGACGGGCGCGAGAGCCGTTGTCCGGTTGCAGCTGACCAGCAACGTTTGCATGCAGATCGGCATCATCGAAGCCAAGATCCATGAGGAGGTCGGCGCCATCGCTGGTGTCGACGAGGTCGTGGTCGACGTCGACTACCGGGCTGAGTGGCTGCCCTCCATGGTCGCCCCCGCCGCACAGCGTGCGCTTCGTGTTCGTCGGCCATTCCCGTTGTCGGTTGGCACGATCAACCCCTAGATATCGCTTCGGATCGCCGCCGCGTCCCACTTCACGTAGAAGTGCTTCAGCCGCGGCACCGTGAGATTCGGCTCCCAATCCACGGCGCCCTCCGGGCCCGGTTCGGCCGGATCCAGGCGCAAGCCTGGAAGTCGGTCGAGCAAGAGGTTGAGCGCGACCCGGATCTCCAGGCGGGCGAGTGGCGCACCGATGCAGAAGTGTGTCCCGCGGCCGAACGAAAGGTGCCGTTCGCCATTGGGACGCTCATCGGAGAAGACGTGCGGGGCCGGGAACACCCCATCGTCGAAGTTCGCCGAGATCAGGTAGACGAAGACATCTGTGCCCGCTGGGACGAGCACGCCACCGACCTCGACGTCCTCCAGCGCCGTGCGCCGCATGCCTCGTGAGGCTGGGTAGATGCGCAGCGCTTCCTCGATGACCGGTCGGATGCGGCCACGGTCGGCCTTCACCAACTCGAGAAGGTTCGGGTCCGACAGTAGGTGGCGAAGCAATTGTGGCAGAAAGTGTGCTGTGGTCTCGATGCCGGCGCTGAGCATGGCGCTCAGCACGCCGACGACCTCGGTCGTGCTGAGCGCCGTGTCACCTTCGGGGGTACGTGCCTCGATAAGGCTGGAGATGAAGTCGTCGCCGGGCTTGGCGCGGCGGAGCTCGACGTACTCACGCATCCATTTCAGAATGCGGCCGGACTTGGCGCCGATCTGCTCGATCCGATCATGGGTGAGCGGGGGTGCGCTCTCGGTGAGGGCGAAATAATCCGGTCCCCAGCTCGTGAAGTCGAGGTCGGTCTCCTCTGTCGCGCCCGCGATATGGCGCATGAGCAGCATCGGAAGCTGTGCGGTGAACTCCGCGAGGAGATCGGCTTCGCCCTTTTCCTGGAATGTGTCGATCAGCCGGTTCGCGATGGCCGAAACGACCGGCTCCAGCTCGGCGATCCGCCGGGGGGTGAATGCCTGGTTGGCCAGTCGTCGGATGCGCCCGTGTCGTGGGTTGTCCATGAACGTGAGCGAGTGCAGGCCGGGGTGGCCGTCGGGGAAGTACTCAGCAAGCTCCTCGGGTATGGGACGGTGCTTGAGCATGTGCTTGGAAGAGAAGACCTTCGGGTTGGTGAGGATCTCCACGATGTGGTCGTACCTGGTGAAGACGAAGCCGCCGATCCTGTCGTCCCAGAACACTGGGACAGCCTGACGGGCTTGAGCCAGCCAGGGCTCGGGGTCCTGGCTGGCCTGAGGCGAGTATGGGTCGAACGCCTCACCGTGGGCGAATGGACACCGAAGTTCCTGGGATTCGAGCGCTCGTGCGTTCACCGGTTCTCTTTCAGGCGGCGTGGAGGCGCATCGGGATGTCGACCCAACCACGAAGGGTGTTGTTGATGTAAGGCGTCGATTCGCCGATTCGTTCGATCGACTTGACGCGGCGCGCGAACGTGCCGAGCAGGATCTCGGCCTCCATGCGCGCAAGAGGTGCACCCACGCAGCTGTGGATCCCTCGTCCCAGTGACAGGTGGCCACTGGAGTCCCGGGTGATGTCGAAGTCATCGGCGGTCGGGCCCCAGCGCTGCGGATCACGGCCGGCGGCACCCAGCACGAGCATGATCTTCTGCTCCTCCTTGACCGGGACACCCTCGATCTCGACATCGCGAGACGGCGTGCGGAACACCTGTCGCACCGACGTCCCCCAGCGTAGTGCCTCGTCGAACGCGAACTTGCCCAGCTCGGGCTGGGCGTGCAGCAACGCGTACTGGTCGGGGTTGTCCAGCAGCAGGTTCACGGTCATGCCCAGCGAGTAGATGGTGGTGTCCATTCCCGCACCCACGAGGGTGCGGGTCATCGTCGCAGCCTCTGACTCACTGAGCAAGCCCTGGTCAGCGGCCTCCCAGAACTTCGCGCCGATGCTGCCGGGATGCACGTTCTCCCGCTGGGAGCTCTCCTCCACCCACGCGACGGCGCCTTGGACGTTGTCCACGCTCTCCAGGACCCTGCGGGCTCTGGGTGTCTTGGGTCCCATGGACTCGAAGAGCCACACGCTGTACTTCAGCAGGTTCTCCCGGCCGTGGGATCGGGCGCCCATGATCGCGTCGGGGATGACTTCGAGCGGGAATGCCTCAGTCATGTCGAGGTGCGCGTTGATCTCCTTCTTGTCGAGGAGCCAGTCGACCAGGGCATCCGCCTTTGCCTGGAAGTCTCGTCGCAGGCCACGCAGGAAGCGCGGTGAGATGATCTCGGTCGTCACCTTGCGGACGACGTCGTGATACGGCGGGTCGGTCTCGTTCAACAGGCCCGGCACCCGGAAGGGTTCGTCGCGGGCGAGGTCCAGGATGCCGCTGCCACGACCGCTGATGAAGTCTGCGTGGTTCTCGTAGACGGCCTGCATCACCGCGTGCCGGCCGACGCCGACGATGTCGTGGCCCTCGCTTTGCTGCAGCTTCACGACCGGACCGGCCGCACGAAGCAGCTTGTGGAAGTCGGTGGGGTCAGCGAGCACGTCCTCGGTGAACGGGTCGATGTCCAGCTCGGGCAGGGTCGTCATGGATCTGGGTCCTTCCGGCAACTGTTGCGCATGACCATTCGAGCGGGTTCCGGGCGATGTGGCGCACTTGGAACTTCGTATTCCATTGCGCACGAGATCGTCAGAGATCGAGGATGAGGCGCCCGCCCTCGCAGCGAGAGACGCAGACCATCATCATCTCGCCGCTCGCCTGCTCCTCGGCGCTGAGGACGGCGTCGCGATGATCGATCGGGTCGCCACCGAGAACGGCCACCTCGCAGCTGCCGCAGGTTCCCTCCGTGCAGGAGGACAGCACCCGCACCCCGTTGTCTTTGAGCACCGAGAGAACGGACTTCTCCTTTGGAACTTCAAGGACCTTGCCGCTCCTGATGAGCTCGACCTCGAAGGCGACGTTGGTCGAGTCGTCGACCTCCAGCGGCTCGAACCGCTCGAAGCGGACGGTGCCGCTGGGCCAGTTCTTTGTCGCTCGCACGGTCGCGTCGAGGAAGGGAGCGGGGCCACAGGCGAGCACCAGGGTGGACTCCTGTGTTTCGTTGAAGTATCCGTGCAGATTGAACAGCCCCGACTCATCGTCGGCGTTGACAATGAGCCTGTCCCCGAACTGGTCCTGAAGTTCCGTCAGGAAGGCCATCGCGCTGCGGCTGCGGGCGCAATAGATGAACTCGAAGTCGGCGCCGGCCCGCTGGGCGGCGATCGCCATCGGAATCAGGGGTGTGACGCCGATGCCGCCTGCGATGAACACGTAGTGCTGCGAGGGGAGGAACTCGAAGTGATTGCGGGGTCCGCGCATCGTGAGGCGCTCACCGACGTTGAGCGCGTCGTGGATGTAGGCCGATCCGCCACGGCTCGCCGGATCTCGCAGGACTCCGACGCGATAGGTGCTGAGATCGTCGACCGGACTGCAGAGGCTGTATTGGCGCGTCATCCCGTTGGGAAGCACGAGGTCGACATGCGCCCCCTCAGTCCACGCCGGAAGATCCTCGCCGGAGGTCGCCCGGAGCGTGAGGGTCACGATGTCGGGCGCGGCGAGGTGCTTCTCGGCCACCTCGAGTTCGACAGTGGACTCCTCCACGGCGATGTCATTCGACATCAATGCCACGCCCGTCATGGGCCGTCTCCTCAGTTGGTTCTTGGGGAACATGGAGCGTAGGACGCCGACCGGCCGAGCCATCTGGCGTTCGCGGGGATTCCGGGCTACGGAACGGCCGCCCGGGTGATCCAGCCCGCCGTACGTAGTCCGGCTCACGTCTCCAACTGTGCCGGGCGGCGACATCCGCACGCAGGTCGGCCGCGGCAATAGCGAACTCGTGGGGCTCGCGTGGGAACGTGTCGTCGGTCAAGGCCCCCAATTCGAGGAAGTAGTCCTCGAAACCGCCCGGAACGATCAGGCATAGAAACTTGGCCGATGCTGAGGTGATCTCGAACGCGTGGCGTGTGGCCTTGGGGATGTAGACGAAGTCACCAGGGGCGGCACTGCGGCTCAGCTCGGCGACGTGAACGTCCATTCGGCCCTCGAGCAGGTAGAACGCCTCGGCTTCATCGCCGTGCGAGTGCGCGGGGGCCATAGCGCCCCGCGCACCCGCCATTTCGAGCAATGAGAACGCACCTGCCGTGTCTCGCTTGCGGGCGAGCACACTGAACAGAAGGTTCAGCGAGTCGATCCGGGGCGCCTCTCCGGCCGGGAGGACGTAGGCCGAGTCGTCTCCTGGGAGCGGGCCGTTACGCAGTCCGTCCCAGAGGTCAGGCGTAGACACGGGTCTGGCCTCAGTTGCCCTTCACGGGGAACCGGTTGGAGAGGTCGGGTGCCTCGGCCTTGGGCAGGACGCCGGCGGCGACGTAGAGGTCAATGACCGGCTGGAGCATCTCCGGGGTGATCCGAGCGCGGACCGGGAGGGGCCACTTCACGCCTGCGATCACATCGCTGGGAGTGCCCAACCAAGAGGACAGCTCCTTCTTCGCGTCCTGCTCATTCGCGTCCATCCATTCGCCTGCCTCCTGGAGTGCGTCCTGGAAGGCCTGGGCGGCCTTAGGGTTCGCCTCGGACCACTTGCGGGTCGAGGTGAACAGGATGCTGGCGAAGGGATCCTGAGCGGGAGCAATCATGCGGAGGGCATCGTGCTGCGGATCCCAGAGGACCCGGTTCTTGGGGTCCTTGAGCATCACGTCGGCGTTCGGAATGTTGGACACCACCGCGTCGAGCTGTCCGGCCTTGAGCTGATCGCCAGCCTGCTCGAAGGAGACTTGCACAAGCTTGACCTTCGAGAAGTCTCCACCAGCCTTCGTGACGAGGTAGTTCAGTGACGTCGGGGTGCTGCCGGTGAGGGTGGCGACGCCAACTCGCTTGCCGACAAGATCGATCGGATTGTTGATACTGGGGTCTCGCGTGATGAGTGGATTACCCTGAAGGCTGTCCTTCAGGAGGGCCTGAGCACCGGCGAGGACGACCAGATCGAGCTTGTTAGCGCCCGAGACGAAGACCCCGGGTGTCTCCATCGCGACATCCCACTGCTTGTCGAGTCCGGCCATCCATGTCGGAAGGTCGAGTCCCTCGGTCGCCCGGACATCCAAGCCGTGCTTCTTGAAGATGCCCTTGGTCAATGCCAGATGGACCTGCAGCGTGGTCGCACCCGGCGTGAACGCCAGTCGCACCTTCGTGAGCTCGGATCCCGCTCCCCCGGACTCGCTTGCAGACTTGTCGTCGCCGCACGCTGCAAGTCCGCCGACGAGGAGCATGCCGGCAATGCCTGCCAGCAGTTTGGTTACCTTCACTTCACTTACTCCTTGTTGTTTCTTGGTTGTTTCTGGCGCACGAGCGCCGGGGGTCCCGAAGCGAGGTGCTTCGAAGTCAGTGCTGCGTGGCTGGATGCCGTCGCAGCAGGAAGGACGCCGCTGCCTGGACTGCCAGGTTCAGCAGATAGCCGAGCGCGCCGATCACGAACAGCAGCGCCCACACCGCTGAGGGCAAGAACAGCTGCTGCTGGATCACCAGGAGCCGTCCGATCCCGTCTGCGCTGCCAAGCATGTCGGTCAGCAACGTGACCACGAGTCCAATCGACAGCGCGGTCCGCAGCCCCACGACGATGCCCGGAAGCAGCGAGGGCAGGGTGACCTTGAAGAAGGCCTCCGTCCGGCCCAGGCCGAAGACCCGGGCGACCTCCCGGCGGATTCCGGGCATCTCATGGACCGCGCTGATCGTGTTGAGCAGGATCGGCCAGACGACGCTCAGCACAACGATGGCCACGCTGGCCTTGAGGGTGATGCCGAGCAGCAGCGTCAAGACGGGAACCATCACCGGGGGCGGAAGCGTGCGGAAGAAGTCGATGAGCGGCGTGAGCGCGCGCTCCAGCTTCGGCGTGAAACCGATGACCACACCGGCTGCCACTCCCAGAATCGTCGCGAGCAGCATCGAGATCAAGAAGGTCTCCATCGTGGAGCGCAGCGCCGGCCATAGGCTGTCTTTGCTCGCCAGCTCCTTGCCAGCCGTCCACCATGAGGACGGCGCGGGGAACGAGAGCGCGTCGGCCGTGCTGTTCAATTCCCACACGATGAGTCCGACAGCGAGCGGCACGAGGCCACACAACCAGCGCAGGACCGTTCTCATACTCTCCCCTTGAGGGCGGGGCTGCCCGGCATGCAGGCACGGACGGCAAGGACGAGGATCAGGTTGATGAGGTAGCCGAGGACGCCCGTCACGATCGCGTAGGCGAACAGCAGGTCCGGTCGCAGCGATTTCTGCGCCGTTGTCAGCGCCCAGCCGAGCCCTTCGGGGTTCATCATGATCTCGGCGATGATGACCACGACCAGGCAGGTCACCACCGTCAAGCGGACTCCGACCAGGATCGAGGGCACGATCGAGGGGATGACGATCTTGAACGTGCGCTGAAGCCTGCCCAGATGCAGAACCCGGCCGACTTCGTGTAGGCGTGGGTTGATGGCCTGCACGCCGCCGATCGTGTTGAGCAGGATTGGCCAGACCCCGGCGAACACACCTACCACGACCTCCGACTTCACCGCCGGCCCCAAAAGAAGGAGCACCACCGGCATTAACGAGACGGCGGGGATGCTTCGCAAAAAGTCCACAGAAGCGCCGGTGAAGTTGGCGACCGGCCGGACCAGACCCATGAGGGCGCCAAGGCCAACGCCGAGCGCCACGGCGATGACGGATGCGATCGCCGCAGTGGTGAGGGTGTGTCCCATCTGGCTGAACAGCGTGCCGTCGGAGATGACTTCGCCGAGCGCGTGGAGGACCTCGGTCGGCTTGGGAAGATAATCGAACTCGACGATCTTCCAGACGATGGCGAACTGCCATGCCAACACAAGCATGACCACGAGAACCCAGCCGGAGAGGTTCAGGCGGTGTGCGAGGTTCCGGAAGGCGGTCACTTGTTGTGCTCCGCGGCCAAAGCGGCATGAAGCTGGTGCCGCACTTCGAGGTAGCGCGCCAGTTCGCGAGTCTCCACCTGGTTACGGGGACGGTCCAGGTCTGTGGTGATCTCGAGCGGGATGTGGCCTGGCGACCCGGCGATCAATGCGACACGGTCGCCGAGATAGATCGCCTCCTCGATGTCATGAGTGATGAAGATGATCGTGGCGCCCGTCTCGCGCTGCACGGTGAGGAGTTGGTCCTGCAACGTGGCCTTGGTCATCGCGTCGAGAGCGCCGAAGGGCTCATCCATCAACAGCACGCGGGGACGCAGCGCGAGCGCGCGGGCGATTTGGACGCGCTGCTGCATGCCTCCGGAGAGTCGCCACGGGTAGTCCTTCGCGCGCGACTCGAGCCCCACCATCGCGAGCGCCTCTCTGACCCGCTCATTGCGCTCGGGCCGGCCCATCCGCCGCTCGAGGGGAAGAGCCACGTTGCGCTCCAGCGACCTCCATGGCAGGAGCGCAGACGCATAGTCCTGGAACACCGTCACGACCTGCTCCGGCGGGCCGGTGATCTCAACTCCGTCCACCATGGCTCGTCCGGTGGTGGGTCGCAGGAGGCCGCCGAGTACTCGCAGCAGGGTGGTCTTGCCCGTGCCGGACCGGCCCACAATGCCGAGGATCTGGCCTTGCGGAACGTGCAGGTTGACATCCCGCAGAATGCTCAGCGGCCCCTTCGCCGTCGGGAGCGTGACTCCGACTTCTTGCAGGAGGTAGCCATCCGCCGGGGCCCGGCCTGACGCAGGCACGTGGGTGATGCCCAGCTCTTCCCTGCCACCGGCGGATTGGTGCGTGGCGGCCGCCGTACCGGCACTGTTCGTCATGCCGTGACCCTAGGTGTGTGTGATGGCCATCTCAGCGGACCGCACCCTGATTCCCTATAACGGAACACGCCGCTGGCGACGGCCGGCAGCAGCCGATCAAAACTCCTCGCCAGCCGTCGTTGTGCCGCCTCGACGGACGGTTCCGCAGCACGAAATCCAGTCCGCGGCGCCGGCGGGTCGCGCTTCTGCCGCCTACCGTGCAGCCGACGACAGGCGCGGGAAGCACCGGTGCCGGACGAGACGGTCACGGAGGAACGAGATGACAGACAACAAGCCCTCCCTCGCGGGAATGGTGGCGCTGGTGACGGGGAGCGCTCAGGGCATCGGCCAGGCCACCGCCGTGCGGCTCGCACAGGCTGGAGCGGCCGTCATCGGGGTGGACGTGTCCCCCCAGGACGAGACCAGCGAGCGGGTGGTCCAGGTGGGTGGACGATGGTGGGCTCACCTCGCCGATCTCGCCGATCCCGCGCGGATCGACGCACTTGTCGACGAGGTGACCAGGACGCACGGGCGCCTCGACATCCTGGTCAACAATGCCGCCATCGACGACCCGGTCGGCTTCGATCAGCTGAGCATGGACCGCTGGGACCGCATCATGCGGGTGAACCTCGAGGCTCCGTTCCGGTTGATCAGAGGATTCGTGCCCTTGATGCGGGCCAACCAGTACGGGCGCATCATCAACATCTCGTCGGGCTCCGTCGTCAACCCGATGACAGGGTTCGTCGCCTACAGGGCTTCGAAGATGGGGCTGATCGGGATGACGCGTGCCCTGTCAACCGAAGTGGGGTGTGACGGCATCACCGCCAACGTGGTGAGTCCAGGTGTCACCGAGACGGCGATGGCGATGACCAACCT
This sequence comes from Dactylosporangium sp. NPDC051484, assembly GCF_040689395.1. NCBI lineage: Bacteria > Bacillati > Actinomycetota > Actinomycetes > Micromonosporales > Micromonosporaceae > Dactylosporangium > Dactylosporangium sp. NPDC051484. The sequence goes on from NZ_JBFAZX010000035.1 coordinate 57,456, forward strand.
GACACCAGAGTTCCGGGCGATGACGATCACCAAGCAGGGCATCAAGCGCATGGGCCAGCCCACAGACCTGGCTGCCACCATCACGTTCCTTGCCGGCCCTGAGGCAGGGTTCATCACCGGGCAGAACATCATGGTCAACGGCGGCGCCGCGTTCACCGCGTAGGCTCGACGTCCGCGGGTTGCGGCATGCGGAATCCACCGACGACCTCACAGCCATTCCACCGACGCGCTCTACGTTGGATCCATGATCGATGGCATGCCTGTGGTGGACGCGATCGTCCATCCCTATAACCTCGCGCCCGAAAACGAAAAGACTTCACACGCGCCGTTCATCACCCGGATGCTCTCCCGCGCCAACCACGAGGCGCTGGGCCCGGGATACCGCATCCCCCGGGAGAAGTACGAGCGCGATTGGCCCATGCAGGATGTCGTCGGCATGACCTTCCTCGAGAGCCATGCGACCTGGCCGCTTATCACGTGCTCCCGATCGGCGCCTTCCACGATGGCATCTGCGGCATCGACAAGGCGCTGGAGACGAAAGAGAAATGGCCGCAGCGATTCTTCCTGTACGCCGGTGTCGACCCGATGCAGGGAAAGAAGGCACTCGATGAGCTCGAGGAGCAGTATGAGCGGCTCGACGGCCCCAGTGGCCTGAAGCTCTACCCGAACAGCTGGGTGGGCGATCAGATGCTGGGCTGGAAGATGGACGACCCCGAGATCGCGTTCCCTCTCTTCGAGAAAGCTCAGAGCCTGGGCATCAAGGTGGTCGCGATCCACAAGGCACTGCCTCTTGGGCCGGTCGAGCTGACGTACTACGCCATGGACGACATCGACCGGGCCGCCATGACGTTCCCCGGCCTGCAGTTCGAGGTGGTTCACGGCGGCATGGGCTTCCTCGACGAGTCGGCCTGGCAGATAGCCCGGTTCGACAACGTCTGGATCAACCTCGAAAGCACCGCCACCTTGCTCACGACCAAGCCCCGCTCCTTCGAGCAGGCGCTGGCGACCTTTGCCGCGCGCACCCGCAAGGCCTATGACCGCATCCTGTGGGGCACCGGCTGCATGGTGACCCACCCGCGCCCCCACCTGGAGAAGTTCGCGGCCTTCGAGTTCAGCGAGGAGCGGATGGCCGGCTGGGGTGTGCCTCCTCTCGATCGCACGGCCAAGAAGAAGATCCTCGCCGAGAACTACGCCGCGATGCACGGTGTCGACCTCCAGGAACGACTTGAGGCAATCAAGGGCGACGACATCGAGCAGCGGCGCGCGCAGTTCACCGAGACACCCGCGCCGTACTCGCAGACCGACCTGGCCGACTACGTCTACTGATGGAGCACCCATGAGCACTCCGGTCCAACGTCTGACCGCGGAGGTCAACGGCATTACCCTCAGTTATCTCAGTCAGGGAGAGGGACCGCTGGTCGTCTTCATGCACGGATTCCCCGATCTTGCCATCTCCTGGCGTCATCAGATGAAGGCTGTCTCCGACGGCGGCTACCGCGCGGTCGCGCCCGACATGCGTGGCTATGGCGCTTCCTCGGCTCCGGACGATCCGGCCCTCTACACCCAGTTCCATATCGCCGGGGACATCGTCGGGCTGATGGATCACCTCGGCGAGAAGTCAGCGGTGCTGGTCGGCCACGACATGGGTGCCAACGCCGACTGGGCGATGGCCACGTTCGTACCTGAACGGGTCCGGGGCGTGGTGGTGCTGAGCATCCCGCACAAGCCGCGAGGAACCCAGCCTCCAGTCGCATCAGCGCCCCCGCGCTTCTACCAGAAGCTGTTCCAGGCGATCGGCGTCGAAGACGACGACCTCCACCGGAACGTCAAGACGTTCCTACCCGCGATCTTCGACCGGCTGAGCGGGTCGTCGGAGCACGGGGCGCCGCCGTCGTTGATGGTTCCGGAAGGCAAACACTTCAGCGACCTGTTCGAGCCGCCGTCGAAGACCCCTGAGTGGCTGGGTGAGGCCGAACTGGCGGAGTACGTCGCGACCTTCGAGCGCACCGGCTTTCGTGGAGCGCTCAACTGGTACCGCAACATCGACAGCAACTGGTGGACGGCAGCGCCCTGGACGCCAGGCCACGTCACCGTGCCTGCCGCGTTCATGATCGGCACCGCGGACGTCGCCTGGGCCCTCTTCAAGGACAACGGCGTCATCGACAGCCAGAAGGAGCGAGTCCCGAACCTCCTCGACATGCGTGTCCTCGAAGGGGTCGGACACTGGATCGCGCAGGAAGCGCCCGACGAGGTGAACGACCTGCTGCTGAACTTCCTCGCCAAGCTGGAGGCCCGGGACTCCTGAGGCTACGGCGAGCCGCAAAGCAGCGGTGCGGAGTCTTATGCGGTACCCCGCTCGGTAGCTGGAGGCTGACGCAGGGACGGTCCGACCGCGGTGAGCGCGCCCGGCCGGCGCCCGGCGCCCCAGCCGATCTCCTTGCGGTAGCTGCCGAGCAGTCCGGTGCGGGTCAGATGCGCCTCGTCGCGCAGCGGGGACCCCTCGGGGACGGGGTGGCTGTCGGGCCCGACGAACAGCGCATCGGTCGGGCAGTACGCCTCGCACATGAAGCAGGTCTGGCAGTCCTGCTGCCGGGCGATGACGGGCAGGCCGTCGGTACCGCGGTCGAACACGTTGGTGGGGCAGACCTCGATGCACCGGTCGCAGGTGATGCAGCGCGCCGCGGAGACGACCTCGATCATGACCGCACCCACACCTCGTCGAGGCCGCCGACAAGCTGGCGGCGGTGCTGGCCGGGGTCGGTGTCCGGGTGGTCGATCCGCTTGTGCATGCCGCGGGTCTCGGTCCGCGACAGCGCAGCGCGGTACATCCAGCGGGCGTGTGCGACCATCGCCGCCGCCTGCCGGGCCCGGTAGGCGTCCACGCCGTCCGCGTGCAGCGTGCGCCGCGCCTCGGCCCAGGCGTCGTCGAGGACGGCGACGGCCGCGCCGAGCCCGTCCCCGCTGCGCAGGTAGTTGGTCTGGTACGGGTGCGTCTGGCCCCGCACCAGCTCGACGAGGCCCCGATGGTCGCCGGCGGCGCCGGGCCGGCCGGTCGGACGCAGGCCCGCGCCGCCGGCCGGCCGTAGCGTAGGGCCCCGCCGGGCGGTGCGGCGGCCCGCGACGCGTGCGGCGGCCCGGCCGGCGAAGGCGCCCGAGGACATCGCCCAGGCCGCATTGTGGCTGCCGCCGCCGGTGAAGCCGCCGCAGATGAGCTCCCGGGTGGCCGCGTCGCCGGCGGCGAAAAGGCCCGGGACGGAGGTGGCGCAGTCGTCGTCGACCACGTGGATGCCGCCGGTACCGCGGACGGTCCCCTCCAGCAGCAGGGTGATCTCGAAGCGGTCGGTGAACGGGTTGATCCCGCGCCGGTCGAACGGCAGGAAGAAGTTGGGCTGACCGCGGCGCATCTGCCGCTGCGTGGTCTCGTCGGCGAGGTCCAGCCGGGCGTACACCTTCCGCTGCAGTAGCTCGCGGGCGATCACGGACCGCCCGCCCTGGCTGCCGGCCCCCTCCAGCACCGAGCCGTCCTCCCGGTAGAAGCTGGCGTACGTGTAGTAGGCGGTCTTGGTGACGGTGGAGAACGCCGGGGCGATCGCGTAGGCGTTGGAGAACTCCATCCCGGACAGCTCCGCGCCGGCCTCCGCGGCGAACAGCGCGCCGTCACCGGTGAGCACGTCGCAGCCGAGCGCGCCGGACAGGAACGCGCAGCCGCCGGTGGCCACGACCACGGCACCCGCGCGGACCCGGTACGGGTGACCGGCCCGCAACCGGTACCCGGCGGCGCCGGTGACCGTGCCCGCCCCGTCGGTGAGCAGCTCCAGGACCGGGCTGTGGTCGAGGATCCGCACCCCGGCCCGCCTGATCCAGATCCGCATCCGCCGCATGTACTCCGGACCCTGGACACCGGTGCGCATCTGCTGCCCGTCCGGGCCGACCGGAAAGGGGTAGCGGCCGGCGTCGGCGAGCTCGTTCATCCGGTCGTACGTCTCGTCAAGGACCCGGCTCATCCAGCGCCGGTCGGCGAGGTAGCCGCCGAGCGCCTCCCGGCTGGCCATCGCGGCCTCGCGGGCGGCGGCCTCCGGTGGCACGTACCAGACGCCGGTGCCCGCCGAGGCGGTGGCGCCGCTGGTACCGCAGTAGCCCTTGTCGACCAGCAGCACGTCGGCGCCGCTCTGCGCGGCCTTCAGGGCGGCCCAGGCGCCGGCCGGGCCACCTCCGATGACCAGGACGTCGGTGTCGAGATCTAGGGTGGTGCCGTCAATGGTCATCGGGACTCCTCCAGTGATTGACGCGCAGGCCCAACGGCAGCTCGCGGCACAGGGCGGCGAAGCCGGGGTGGTAGGTGTCTAGAACCCGAGACGGACGGGGCGACAACCGCAACTGGTCGGCATCGTCACTGCGACGACGCCATCCGCGAGTCCCCTGACCATGCCGAGACTCTAACTCCTAATTTCCTATCGATCAAGTAGGAATGCCAAGCCTGTCACGGCCAGCCGCACGCTCGATGACGGTCAGTCGGCGGCAGCGATCGTGACGGTCGTCCGGTGCATGACCCACCGTCGGCGGGGAGCGGGTCAGACTTGGCTGGCCGATCCGCTCACGCTGTCACGGAGCTGGGCATGCCCCTGTTGAGACCGGCTGCCGGCCGGGGGATCACGGGCGCGACCGTCACGAGAATCGGTCAGTGACCTCGGTCCGGACCCGGCGACGCATCGCGTTGGCGATCGCGCCGATGATGCCGAGCAGCACGGTGTAGACCACCAGGACCGGCACCGCGATGTAGGCGACCTTGCGGACCGTGGCGATCGGTTCGACGGTCGATTTCGGATAAAAGGTGATTTTTCCTGGGGCCCGCTCGTAGACCTCGACGACCTCGCCCGGGCTATGTCTGCTCTCCCGGTCGCTAACGCGGTCGAGTTCGTAGCTCACCGCCTTGCCGGACTGGTCGGTGAACGTGTATTCGTACCGGTCGCAGCCGGAGTACTTCTGGTTCTTCTCGTACCGGGTGAAGGGCACGGCACAGCGCTCCGAGGCGACGGTCAGCGCGAACCTCGGGTGGCTGTCGATGGCGTCGACGCCGGCCACGTATACGACGGAATACAGTGCGGCGATCGCGATCGGGATGCCGATTACCACCAACGGCACCATCCGGGTCAGGCTGCCCAGGCCGACGGCGGTAAGCACTCCCCCGACGAACGCCGCACCCAATGCGATGCTCATGTTGTCCTGCAGCAGCCGGAACCCGAGCGTGTACGAGCCCAATGCCCACAGTGCGGCGAACCCGAGCACCAGCGGGACGCGCAGCAGCCTGATCATGCGCCCCAGTGTCGGGCAAGACCGAAAGCCGCGCGCGCGAGGGTCCGGAACACGTCAGCGCGTGCGGCCATGCGTCACGGGGCCGGGCGGTAGGCCAGGACGCCGGCCATGGACATGCGGGTCCAGGATGTTGACGCTCACCGAATTGACCTGGGGTCGGCTCACGTAATTGATCTAGTTCCTGGGTCGGGGCTTCGGACGTAGTGCTGCGGATTAGCGGTGACGGGTTGCCATTCGTCGATGTCGTCGGGACAGGGTGCGGGGCGGGCCGTGCTGATCGCCAACGTGGCATCCTTCGCCGCGAGCCTGACGGGTCAGCGCGCACGTCCACGCGGCGACGCCGCGAACGTCCGGCGGGCCCTACGCCGGGCGGCGAAGCTGGCTGGGCTCGATCCGAAGCGGTGGACGCTCCGGGAACTACGGCACAGCTTCGCGTCGGCGCTCGGCCTCACCCTGGAGCAGATCGCCGACCTCGTCGGCCACGCCATCCCAGCAAACTACTTGAAATAGATCAAAAACGATGGATGCCACGCCAGGTGGCGGCCATCGTTTAACACCAGCTACTTAGCGCCTGATGGCACGTCGCGATGGTACTCGAGGTACATTGCACCGTTGAACGGCTCGGCGCTCCCGATATCGCCAGCCTCGCGCCAGTACCGCAGATAACACGCCGCGCTGCCATGCAGCGACACGGACGGCGGGTCGAGCAGCAGCGGCAGTCGATACTCCTCGTCCGTTGGCGCGGCCGACTTGAACCACCGCGGATAGAGGTACACCTCCGGAGGCGTACCGACGTCCACTGCGGTCACGTAATCCCGGAGCTCTCGGTCGATGCGGTCGGCAGGCGCGATGCCCTGCTCCGGTCGCAGCGCGATGACGACCGAGGGCAGAAGTTCAGGGTGCGGGTGTTCCTCGAAGTACCCGACCATGACGAAAAACGCGGTCAGGGCGAGGTCCAGCACTTCCTGCAGCGAGGCGTTCTCATCGAGCAATCCAAGTTCGTCCAGATGTTCACCGACCACGGTCGCGCTGGCGTCCGGAAGGGTTCTTGTGATGAAGGCCAGGATCGCTGATTGCACCGGCGCGGTGAGCATCTGAACAACCTTTCAGTTCTGCATCGTCACTTAGGCAACGACCAGCCGCGCCTCAGCAGGAACTCCTTCTCTGCCGCTGTGAGCGCACGTCCACCGTGCTCCCACGGGCCGTCGCTGTTCAGCGCATGCGGCGCCTTCCGGCCACGAGGGTTGCCCTTGATGTGGATGTGCGGCTTCTCATGCGGGATCCGTGGCACACCGGAGGCCCTTCCTCATGTCACGCCGCCACGCCGGCACGATTGCCGCAGTCGATCTCTGCCGCGTCCAGCCATGCCCGGAAACCCTTATCTACCGGGCTCTCAAACGACCACGGCCACCCCCGACTGAGACTCGCCGAACTCCCAACCCGCCAGCAGCTTGCGTCGGCCGCCGAGGGCCGAGCTGCCGGTCGGCCACTCGTCCGCGCCCAGGTAGCAGGCGCCCGCGTCCCGCGACCAGAACGGCTCCAGGCAGTGCAGGCGCAGGTGGTCACGCAGCTCCGGCGGCTCGACCGCGGCCAGCGCCGTCTCCCAGCCCTCCTCGACCCGCCGCAGGCCTCCCGAGCCGAACGAGGCCAGCGCCGGCAGACGGTGCGTGAACGTCGCCATGCGCATGGCGTCGTACAGGGTGCCGTCCGTGGCCAGGCGCAGCAGCGCCGAGATGTGATAGTTCAGCCGATTCGCCGACGGTGCCGTCAGGTCAAGGCCGTGGCGGGCGAGCAGCACGCCCAGGTCGGCGCCTCGCACGAGCATGTCGGCATCGGCCGCCCGCACGTCGGCGAGGAACGCCGCCGGCAGTAGGTCGTCGGCCCAATCGACCGCGAACAGCGAATTGGCCAGGTCGAACTCCCAGGCGAGGTTCTCATGGTCGTCGTCGAGGTAGCAGGCATCAACGTCTGGTAACGCGACCGGGGCGGACGACGCGAGGGCGGCCGGGGTGAGCCAGCTGGCCGGGAGCAGGAGCTCGTCGAGGGTGTCGCCGCCGTAGTAGGCGTCGTAGGAGCCGGCAGGTAAGTCGGACCGCCCGAGCAGGGCGGCGAACGCGAAGGTCAGATCCACGCCACGCAGTCTGCACCACGGGTACGACAAAAGCGGAGAGGAGATCAGGCAGCGGCGTCCGGCGAGCGGTAAGCTTGCGCGGCCGCGGCGGGCGGTCGGCCTCGCTCACGGAGCTCACCGCGGATCCGTGCACCGCCCTGGCAGCGGGTACTACAGTGCCGGGCGTGAGCGAAGACGTGAACGCCATTGTTAGCGGACTGGCCGAGACGGAGAACGTGGCCGCGCTGTGTTCGCTCGCCGACCAACGAGTCGAGGCCGGAGACGCGGCGTTCGTCGCCGACCTCGGCATCGCGCTGTGGCGGCGCTACGGCGACGAGCCGGGGGCGCCGTGGCAGTACCGCAGCGCTTTTGACCACGTCGTGCGGTTGCTGACGCTGAGCCCCGGTACCGTCGGGGAGGCCGTGCTGATGCTGTCGGTCACCGCGAACCACCGCCAGTGCCGGTACGCGGCCGCGCTGCTCGCCTCGGCCCATGCCGGCGTCGGGCTCGCCGACGCACTCGGGGCCGCGGCGCCGCAAGAGCTGCGCGCGTGCCTGCTGCACGAGCTGGTGCTGCGCCGGCTCCCCGTCGAGGCGGACTGGACGGATGAGCCGTGGTGGCGTGAGCACCCGCTCGCCTGGCTGCCGGCGGCGCTGACGCCGCTGGAACAGTGGCCGGAGGTGCCCCGCTACGGATTCAACGGCAGCGGCGTCGGCCTGCCGTCGCAGGTGTCGGTCGCCGTCGGCGGAGGTGGAGCGGTACCGCCGGCGCTGGAGACCACGTCGCAGGCCGACGCCGCGGCGATCCAGGCGGCGGTACTGAACTGGACCGTGAAATCCAACGGCCGCAGCCAGGCGCGCACATACGAGCTCGGCGCCCGGCTGCGCCCGGACGCGGTCGCCGGGACGCTGCGCGGGCTCGGCCTGGAGAGTCTGCAGGGGCTGGACGGGGTCGGCTCGGGCACGCCCGAGAACGCGTGGGAGCAGCTGTTCGGGGCGGCCCGCTCGGGCGGTGCGTACAGCAGCGGCGAGCTCGGCGCCTACGGGCGGCTCGCTGCCTGGCAGTCCGTGGCCGCCCTGGCCGGCGCGCGGACCGGCGCCCCGATCTCCGAGGTCGAGGCGGCGGTCCAGGCGTGCGCGTGGTACTCCTTCGCCGGGGCGAGCGACTGGTTCCAGCGGGTCGCCTGGGACATCGGCCTGGCCGCGGTGTCGCCCGACGGCCGGCGGCTCGCGGTGCTGACCGCCACCGACACCGACTGACCCGCCCGTGCGGGCCGCGTCGCCGCGGCATGACAAACCAGTTTCCCCGGTACCAAAGTCCAGCACCGGCTTGCCGAAGTCCGAGGCGGCTCGGACCGCCGCGACGACCAGGGTGAGCAGGTCACGCAGATCCGCATCGAGACGGCCACGGCGAGCGAGGCAGGATAGATCCCCGTCGCCGACTGGCTCGACGCCGACCTCGAGGCCGACCTGCGGCGGGTGCTCCAGGCCCTCGTCGACCGTGTGCGCGCCAGGGCCGGACCACCGGGCGTCGGACGTAGCCGACTGCTGGCGGAGGTCGGGGCCGCGGCCGACGCGAAGTTGTCGCTGTACATCGATGCATTTAATCGATAACTTTCTTTTATGAAGCGATTCTTCGTCAGGGCGGTATTGATCGTGAGCGTTGTACTGTCGGCCGCCGGAATCGGCTCGGTGGCGCACGCGGGGGCGCCAGGCTATACCCGGCAGGGGCTGTACGGATGGCCCGACCAGTGCGCCGGGACCGGATACGTCGGCCAGCAGAACCACCAGTGGACGTCCTACTACTGCGAGACCATCACCGCCACCAACTGGAACGCGCCCGGCCTCTACGCGCTCTGGGTCGCCTGAACGGCGATCGCCCGAGTTGCACCGGTGAGCGCAGGGCGTGACATCGCATGCAGGCCCAGGATTGGCTTCTCCACGGTTTCTGCGGCTTGCGGCACTCGACGCTGCGCGGTCACTGGTCAAGCTCGGCCTGGGCGGCAGCGCCTGCTCGATCCCTTCACCGCCCGCTCCCCCGCAATTGACGGCGAGTTGGCCGAGACGTCAGCCCGGGTTCGCTTCGTAGCTCATGCACTGCCCGACGATCGGGACTCATGGGACGGTTGAGCCGCAGAAGCTTCGTCACGCTGTCCGCAAGCGCCGCCGCAGGCGCGGTGATGGCACCGGGAATCCAAACCGGCACGCCAACCAAGGCCGCCGCGGCGACCACGGGCACGATCGCCGATGTGCAGCACGTGGTCATCCTGATGCAGGAGAACCGCAGCTTCGACCACTACTTCGGGACCCTGAAGGGAGTACGCGGCTTCGGCGACCGCAGCGCCATCACGACCAGCACCGGCAGTTCGATCTTCCGCCAGCCCAACGGTACCGGGTGGCAGTACCCGTGGAAAATGAGCAGCACCCTTCCCTCGGGCGGCACGAACCCCGACGACATGGCTCAGTGCAACGGGGGTTTGGCGCACAGCTGGTCATCGCAGCACGCGGCGTGGAACACGGGCAAGCTCGACAACTGGATCTCAGGAGTCGGCAACGTCCGCACGATGGGCTACCTCGACCGAAGCGACATCCCATTGCACTTCGCGCTCGCCGACAACTACACCATCTGCGACGCCTACTTCTGTTCGGCGCTGAGCGCGACCGGACCCAACCGTACCTTCCTGTGGAGCGGCAAGGTCGACGCGCACAGCAAGGACGGCGGCGATGAGTCGGGGCTGACCTGGCAGACCTTTGCCGAGGCGCTGCAGAACGCCGGGGTGACATGGAAGGTCTACCAGCGCTCCAGCGACAACTTCGGCGACAACGGTTTGGCCTACTTCCAGCAGTTCACGAGCGCCTCTCCGGGCAAACCCCTCTACGATCGCGGCATGGCCTCGGTGCCTGGCACGAAGCCCACGCACGAGGCGATCGCCGACGCCATCAGGGCCGACGTCGTCAACGGCACGCTCCCACAGGTCTCCTGGGTGGTCGCCAACGAGGCCTTCTCCGAGCACCCCTCCGCCCCGCCCGGCGACGGCGCGCACTTCGTCAACCTCGTGATCCAGGCCCTCAACGCCGACGCAAGCGCCTTCAACTCGACCGTGCTGTTCCTCAACTACGACGAGAACGACGGCTGCTTCGACCATGTGCCGCCTCCGGTTCCCCCGAGTGGCACCACGGACGAGTTCCTCAGCGGCGTACCGATCGGGCTCGGTTTCCGCGTACCCATGCTGGTGATCTCGCCGTGGACCCGTGGCGGCTGGGTGAGCTCGGAGGTCTTCGACCACACCTCCGTCATCCGGTTCTTGGAACGGTGGACCGCGGCGCTCGGCACGCCGGCGACCTGCCCCAACATCAGCGCGTGGCGCCGAACGGTGGTCGGCGACCTCACCGGCGTCTTCGACTTCGCCTCGCCCGTGTACGGGCTGCCGCAGCTACCCGCCACAAGCGTGATCACCCACGCCTACTGCAAGACGCTGCCCAACCCGACCCCGAGCACCAACGCCCTACCCGCACAGGAGCCCGGCACCCGGCCGGCCAGAGCCCTGCCCTACCAGCCCAACGGATACCTCGACCGGCTCGAGTTCGGCGCCAACGGCAAGATCCTGGCCTGGTTCCAGATGGTGAACCAGGGCGCCGAGGCGACGCGCGCGGTCCATTACTCGATCCACCCCAATGCGTACCGCAACCGCGACCCCTGGCAGTACACGGTCAACGCGGGCGGTACCGCAACCGACTACTTCAACATCGGTGCAGGCTACGGCTCAGGCCAATACGACCTGAGCATGGTCGGTCCGAACCGCTTCCTGCGCCGCTTCATCGGCAACGCCACCAACGCCGGCAAGAACGCCTTTGTCAGCAGCTACTACGCGGTGGCATCCAACACCGGGAGGCAGGCGATCTGGTTCCGGATGAAGAACACATCAGCGTCAGCGATGACCTTCACCATCACGTCGAACCAATACCGCACGGACGGCCCCTGGACCTACCCGGTGGGTGGCGGGCAGACCGTGGACGACTGGTTCAACGCCGTTGCGTACAACAACGGCTGGTACGACTTCACGATCACCGTCGACATCGACCCGGCCTGGTCGCAACGCTTCACCGGCCACATCGAGACCGGCATGCCCAGCGTATCCGGATGACCACCACTCGGGGCTGCCTCGCACGACATGCTCACGCGAGGCAGCCCCGAGTGCGCGGTTCGCGGTGACCGTTCAGTCGAGACAGAACTCGTTTCCCTCGACGTCCTGCATCACGAGGCACGACTCGTTGACGCCGTCGGCGCGCAGCAGACGCACGCGCACCGCACCGAGCGGGACCAGACGAGCACACTCGGCCTCAAGGGCAGCCAAGCGCTCCTCACCGACGAGCCCGGTGCCGACCCGCACGTCAAGGTGCAGCCGATTTTTCACGACCTTACCTTCGGGAACCCGCTGAAAGAGCAGTCGCGGACCCACCCCCGAGGGATCAACGCAGGCGAACACCGAACCCTGCCGCTCCGGCGGCAACGCGCGATCGAAATCGTCCCAGCTGGCGAACCCCCGAGGTGGCGACGGCACGACGTACCCCAGCACCTCGCACCAGAAACGAGCGACGCGCTCAGGTTCCGCGCAGTCGAAGGTGATCTGGAACTGCTTGATCGCTGCCATCGGGCCACCATAGAGAATTGTCTCCGTCATCTCCATAGATATACCTCTGAGCTCGGTACGGTCTCACGTCCGCTCGTGGGTGCGATGGGCATGGTGCGCTGGCTGCCCGCCGGGGATGTCGACCCGGATTCGGGGGCTGGAAGAATGTCCTGGTGCCGGTCGAAGATCTGCGTCCACTGTTCACCGCGCGGTCCGCCGCCACCGTGTATCCAGCGTTGGCGATGCGCTCGATCGATCGGAAACCGGGACTGACGCTGGACTCGGACACGATCGGGCTGCTGCGTGACGGGCTCGGATTCTACGACATGGAGATCCGGTGGGTGGTCCATGTGGATGCCACCGGCGTGTTGCGGTTGCGGCGATCATGGACGGGATACCAGATCTACGAGGCGTAGGTCGTCCTCGACGCACCGGGCACCCGCGCGGCCATCTCGGGACTGCATGTGGAGCAGCATCCGAACCGGTTCACCGGCCTTTTGTCCAACGAACCGGCCCTGTTCGAGCGGATACTGATCTCCTCGGTGAACCACCTCCGGCACTTCCGGGCCGGCCACACGCCATACGGGCCGCCACCGTCCGCCGGGCCCATGCCAGAACCGTGGCCAGCGATCGGGACCACGGTCGCCGAGTAGCTGCCGTCCGGGCCGTGGGCTGGGCTCCGGCTGGCAGCGAATTCGACGTCGGACACCGGCACGGACGCTCGCTTGACGCAACGGTGTTGAGATGGCCGCGAACCGATCGCTACCCACCGTTACGGCCGAACGATCGCGTCGGCACCTAGTCTCGATCTCACCATGTATCACGAAAAAGCCCTAAAACGGCAGCTCAGCGTCTTAACTTAAGTCGTATGTTGACTTGCCTTGAGTGTCGGCATAGCCTCCGGTAGATCTGTTAAGAGTCTTGACAGATCTGGCCTCTGCCTCACCCACGCGGCCGGCAGGGGCCTGCTCCCGCCCGACACGGGACCTCCCCCAATCACACGGGTCCAGTGCGGGCGCCGCCCAGAAAGGGAGCCGCACGTGACACCCT
>NZ_JBFAZX010000036.1:0-65374 GCF_040689395.1 Dactylosporangium sp. NPDC051484
CGTTACGAGGCAACGGTCGGGATCGCCTCGATCATCATCTGGCTCCGCGCGAAACCCGACCGCCGTCAACCATGATCCATCAGACAGGCCCTAGTCTGTCCCGGCCCGTTCGAGCCTGTTCCGGCTCGGTCAGGCTTCGGCGGTCGCGGCGGTGCCCTCCAGTGAAACGGCGAACGCCCCCGGGCGGGAGGGCCCAGGGGCGTTCGGCGTCGGATCTCTTAATCGCCCGGTGTGGTCTGGGCGATCTGCATGAGGAACTCGACGTTGGTCCGGGTCTTCTTGAGCTTGTCCAGCAGGAGGTTGAGCGCCTCCTGCGAGTCGAGGGCGTGCAGCACCTTGCGCAGCTTGATGACGATCGCAAGCTCGTCCGGGGCCAGGAGGATCTCCTCCTTGCGGGTGCCGGACGGGTCGATGTCGATCGCCGGGAAGATGCGCCGGTCGGCGATCTTCCGGTCGAGCTTGAGCTCGGCGTTACCGGTGCCCTTGAACTCCTCGAAGATGACCGTGTCGCCCGTGGACCCGGTCTCGACCAGGGCCGTGGCGATGATGGTCAGCGAGCCGCCGTTCTCGATGTTGCGGGCGGCGCCGAGGAAGCGCTTGGGCGGGTACAGCGCCGTCGAGTCGATACCGCCGGACAGGATGCGGCCGGAGGCGGGCGACGCGTTGTTGTAGGCGCGGCCCAGACGCGTGATCGAGTCGAGCAGCACGACCACGTCATGGCCCAGCTCGACCAGGCGCTTGGCCCGCTCGATCGACAGCTCGGCGACCGTGGCGTGGTCCGTCGGCGGCCGGTCGAAGGTCGAGGCGATGACCTCACCCTTCACCGAGCGCTGCATGTCGGTGACCTCTTCGGGCCGCTCGTCGACCAGGACCACCATCAGGTGGCACTCGGGGTTGTTGCGGGTGATCGCGTTCGCGATCGCCTGCAGCACCATGGTCTTGCCGGCCTTCGGCGGCGACACGATGAGCGCGCGCTGGCCCTTGCCGATCGGCATCACCAGGTCGATGACGCGCGTGGTGAGGATGTTCGGCTCGGTCTCCAGCCGCAGGCGGTCCTGCGGGTAGAGCGGGGTCAGCTTGTAGAACTCGGGGCGGCGCTTGGCCTCCTCCGGGTCCATCCCGTTGACCGTGTCGAGCCGCACGAGCGGGTTGTACTTGTCCCGCCGCTGCTCGCCGTCGCGCGGCTGGCGCACCGCGCCGGTGACGGCGTCGCCGCGGCGCAGGCCGTAGCGCTTGACCTGCGACATGGCGACGTAGACGTCGTTGGAGCCGGACAGGTAACCCGTGGTGCGCACGAACGCGTAGTTGTCCAGCACGTCGAGGATGCCGGCCACGGGCACGAGGACGTCGTCCTCGCTGACCTGCGGCTCGTTGCCGCGGCTGCTCCCGGTGGTCTCGGCGCCGTCGCGGTCACGGCCACGGCGGCGGTCGCGGAACCGGCTGCGCCGCCCGCGACGGCCGGTGCCGTCGTCGTCGCCCTCGTCGTCGGCGAAGCCGCCGCGCTGGTTGCGGTCGGTCCGATCGGCACGGTCACCCCGCTCGGCGCGGTCGGCGCCGTTGCGCTCCGCCCGCTCCTGGCGCTCGGCGCGCTCGGTCCGGTCGCCGCGGTCGTTGCGCTCCGTGCGCTCGGCCCGCTCGGCCGCACGCTCGGTCCGCTCCGCACGCTCGGTCCGCTCAGGGCGCTCGGTCCGCTCCGGACGCTCGGTCCGCTCAGGGCGCTCGGCCCGCTCCGCACGCTCCGGGCGCTCGGCACGCTCGGGAGCGCCGCGCTCGGCCCGCTCGGCCGCGCGCTCGGCACGGCTGGGGCGCTCGGCCCGCTCGGCGACGGGCGCCGCGGCGGCCGGCTCGGCAGCCGCGGCTGGAGCGGCGGTCTCCTCGCGGGTGGCTCGCGGCTCCGGCGGACCGGCGGCCCGGGTGGCCCGACGAGGGGTGCGGACCGGCGCTTCGGTGACCTCGGTGGCGGAGGGCCACTCGGCCTCGGGGGTCTCCGCGCGGGCCTCACTCCGCCTGGCCCGCGTGGTCCGGGCGGGCGCGGCCGCGGGGCGCGACTCGCCCGCCTGACGCTCCTGGATGGCGGCGACGAGCTCGCCCTTGCGCATGCGCGCGGTGCCGGAGATGCCCAACGAGGCGGCCATGCTCTGCAACTCGGGCAGCAGCATGCCGGCCAACCCCGTGCCCGAGCGCCGCCGACGCGTCGCGCCGGCCTCGGCGCCGTCGGCCTCAACCGCGGTGCGGTCGGTGGAGACATCCGACGTGACGTCGGTGGTGTCGCTCAATGGATTCCTTCCCTCGTTAGGCCGGGGGCTGCCCGGATACGAGAACGATGGCCGGGTGGCCCACGGGTACTCCCGCCTCGCGCGCGATACGGGAGGTGTTGCAGCGCTGTGCCGGTGGGCGCGGACGCCACCATTTGCGTCACTGGCCCAGCCGTGCGCGCGCGACCACACGAAACGCGGGTTGGCGGCCGGGCGTGTGCAAGGGGTGCCACGGAATTCGGAGCACGCCGCCCCGCATGAGATCGCCGCACTGAGCGGCTGCTGTAAGACTAGAGTAATCAACTCCGTCAGTCAGCGGCAACAGGGTCCCGCTCGGCGTGTTCCAGCGTACCTCATCCCAGGTAACCGCTGACCCGCGCGCCCGTCACATCGACATCCAGCGGCAGAACACGCCAACCCGGCACCGGCCGCGGCGTCCAGCCGCCGGTGCCGAACGCGAGCACGCTGGGGCCCGCGCCGGACACCACGGCGGCCACCCCCTCGCCGCGCAATTGCGCCAGAAGGCTTGCCGTCAACGGCATTCCCGCCGCTCGGTACCCCTGGTGCAGCCGATCCTCCGTCGCCGCGAACAGCAGCCCAGGGTCGCTCGTCAGCGCGTGCACCAGCAGCGCGCAGCGCCCGGCGTTGAAGGCGGCCTCGGCGTGCGGCACGGTCTTGGGCAGCGCCGCGCGCGCCTCCTCGGTCAGCCCGCGCACCTCGGGCACGAAGACCACCGGGCGGACGTCCTCGGCCGGCTCCAGGCGCACGGCGGCGGCCCGCCCGCGCTCGCCCCAGGCGATCGTGAAGCCGCCGAGCAGGCACGGCGCCACGTTGTCGGGGTGGCCCTCGATCTCGTCGGCGAGCGTGAGCGCGGCGGCGTCGTCCATGCGCTCGGCGCCGTCCTGCACGAGCGCGCGCGCCAGCACGATGCCGGCGACGATCGCGGCCGAGGACGAGCCGAGGCCGCGCGCCTGAGGAATGCGGTTGCGGCAACGCAGCGCGAGCCCGGCCGGGTGCTCGCCCAGCCGGTCGAACGCCCGGCGCATCGCCCGCACCACGAGGTGGCTCTCGTCGCCGGGCAGCTCGCCCGCGCCCTCGCCGGTCACCTCGACGTTCACCCCGCCGGTGCTCACGCGCGCCTCGACCTCGTCATAGAGCGTCAGGGCCAGGCCGAGCGCGTCGAAGCCCGGACCGAGGTTGGCGCTGGTGGCGGGCACGCGAACGACGACGGGATCGAGCAGTAGGGCCATGCGGACATCTCACCATGGCACGTGTGCGCTCAGTCTTCGGGATCGACGTCTTCTGACGCCACCCCGTCCCGTCCCCGCCTGACCTCACGCCCGGCCTGGCGCAGGGCGAGGCGCAGCGCGAACTCGATCTGGCCGTTCACGCTGCGCAGGTCGTCGCCGGCCCAGCGCGCGATCGCGTCGTAGACCTGGGGATCGAGCCGCAGGAGCAGCTTCTTGCGCTCGGGCACGGTCAGCCGTACAAGGTGCCGGTGTTCACGACGGGCTGCACGTTGCGGTCCCCGCACAGCACGACCAGCAGGTTGGCCACCATCTGCGCCTTGCGCTCCTCGTCGAGCTCGACCACCTGCAACTCCCCGAGGCGCTCCAGAGCGCTCTGCACCATGCCGACCGCACCCTCGACGATCTTGTACCGCGCGCTGACGATCGCGCTCGCCTGCTGCCGGGCGAGCATCGCCTGGGCGATCTCCGGCGCGTAGGCGAGGTGGGTGATGCGCGACTCGAGCACCTCGACGCCGGCGAGCGCGACCCGCTCCCCCAGCTCGGTGGTCAGCTCCTCGCTCACCACGTTGCCCTCGCGCAGGCTGGCCCGGCCGTCCTCGTGCGACTCGTAGGGGTAGCTCGTGGCGAGATGGCGCACCGCCGCCTCGGCCTGCACGGCGACGTAGGAGATGTGGTCGTCGACGCCGAACGACGCCTTGAACGTGTCGACCACGCGCCAGACGACGACGGCCGCGATCTCGACCGGGTTGCCGTCGGCGTCGGAGACCTTGAGCCGGTCGGTCTCGAAGTTGCGCACCCGCCTCGACAGGCGGCGCTTCGTGCTCAGCGGGACGGTCCAGTGGAAGCCGGCCTCGGAGACGGTGCCGACGTAGCGCCCGAAGAACTGGATGACCCGCGCCTCGTTCGGGTTGACCACGGTGAATCCGCTCAGGATCACGGCGCCGACCACGATCAGCGCGGCGACCGTCGCACCCCCGGGCTCTTCCGCGAGGTTGACACCGGCCGCGACCGCGGCGACCGCGAGGATGACCAGCACGCCGACCATCGCGAACCCGGCGACCCGGAACGCCCGTCGCTCCATGTGACTACTCCTTGGGGGGCTATCGAAGTGATATCACTACGATAGCCGCACCGTGCAAGTCCCTTCCGCCGCGACGCCTCGGTGGCGCACAAGATGACGAGCCGGGCGCCGCGTGCGGAGGTTGCGAGCCATCACTCCTGCGGGGCCGCCGGGGCGGAGCGACGCAGGGTGACCGCGGCCCAGCCGGCCGCGTAGAGCACGGTCACCGCACCCGAGACGGCGACCAGCAGGCGGGGGTCGGTGCGGTCGACGAAGGCGCCGACCGCGAGCTGGCTGGCGGCGATCGACAGGGTGGCGAGCATGAAGTCGGTGGCGAACACGCGGCCGCGCAGGGCGTCGGGGATCTCGGCCTGCAGCACGTAGTTCGACATCATCCAGTTGGTGCCGCCCGCCAGGTGGGCCAGCACCACGCCGGCCAGGACGAGCGGGAGCCAGGTCACCAGGCTGACGCCGATGTAGGCGAGGCCGTAGAGGGTCATCGACAGCGCGAGGCCGGGCAGCAGCCAGGCGCGGCGGGACAGCGCCCGGCGCAGCAGGAGCGGCCCGATCAGGGCGCCCAGGCCGCGGGCGGCGAAGAGCAGGCCGGTGCCCAGCGGGCCGGCGCCCAGCGCGGCGGCCAGGACGGGGAAGACCGTGAGGACGCCGTTGCCGAGGCCGACCGCCGACTTGACGGTCACCAGGGACGCGACGCGGGGGTTTCCGCGGATGTACCGCAATGCCTCGGCGATGGCGGCGAACGGGCGCGACGGCTCGGCGTCGCGCTCGGCCTGCAGCGGCCGGCGGACCCGCCAGACCTGCAGCGCCGACAGCGACACCAGGACGGCGGCGAGCGCGAAGCACGGATAGGGGCCGAACGCCTGCGAGGCGATGCCGCCCAGGGAGGCGCCGATCACGAGCATCGTGCCCCACGCCGAGCCGCTCAGCGCGTTGGCCGCGGAGAGGTCGGCGGCGTCCACGACGTTGGGCAGCGCGGCCTGGGCGGCCGGGGCGAAGAACGCCTTGGCGACGGCGATCGCGCCGACGGCGACGAGCGCCACCCAGGCCGTCGCCGGGGTGCGGACCAGCAGCAGGGCGAGGGCGCAGGCGGCCATGGCGAGGTCCGCGACGATGAGGATGCGGCGGCGGTCGAAGCGGTCGGCGACGGTTCCGGTGTACGGCAGCAGCAGCGCGGTCACGCCGGTGTCGGCGGCCAGGACGAAGGCGCCCCACATGCCGCTCCCGGTCAGGTGGGGCAGCAGCGTGAGCAGCGGGATCATCACGAACCAGTCGGCACCCAGGCCGATCAGGTCCGCGGCGAAGAGGTTGCGGAAGTCCTTGTTGCGGGTAAGGACCGAGAGGGCGGGCGGCACCGGTACACCGTAGTTGCCCCCGAGGCCACGCTTACGCCCGCCCATACTGCCGGAATGCGTCGGTCGGGCGTTTCGTACCGCTACCGCCGACCCCACTCCGATTCGCACCGTGGTCAATTCCCATTGCACGGCGCCAGATCGCCTCGACGCCACGTCCTCGTTCAACTCCGAGCCGGCCGTAGTGATGGAACTGCGGGCCGCGGTGCGCCTGGCGCTGCGGCCGCCGGTCGCGTCAACCGCGCGAACCTGCCCCCGAAACGCACCAATCAGACAATCCGCCGCCCTCTCTGTGATTTCCGTAACTCGCCGAGGATTACGCGATCTGGCTGCGGATCGTGGACGCTCGGCGCCGACTCGTCAGCCGCGTCTGAGCACCATCTGCGGATTCGCACATATCGCGGTGGCACCCCCGATTTCTCCGTATTCCATACGCGTCGGGAGGTCGACGGCCAGCAATTCGGTTGGGGCCGAGTCGCATGAGCAGCACCGTTTCGGGCGCGGGGTCGAGGAGCCGTGAGCGGCGCAGCCCGTGGCGGGCGAGGTGGTCGAGCTTGAGCGGACCGGCTTCAACGCCGCACGCGACGCCGTCCTCGCCGACCAGACCGGCCAAGCCGACCGGCAGCACTTCGGCGGCAAGCGCCGGGCCGGCCTCCTGGTGGACCTCGAGGGCCGCATCCTGCTGCCGGTGTGGGCGGCCGCCGTGGGGTTCCGTCCTCACGTCATCGCGGCGCCGGCCGACCGTGAGGTGTCGAGAACGAGTCGCGGTCCGGGTCGAACCCAGCGCGACCGGGCACGGTGACCCGCCGTGTCCGGTGGCCGGTGCGTCGGGCCCCGGCAGGTGGCGGCGACCGGGACGTGCAGCAGCCCGTCGCCCGAGGCGCCGTGTTCTTGCCCCACGGACATGGCAGGGCCGGGGCGCCCTTCAGGCAGCCCCGGCCCGTTGTCTCGCGGGAGGAACGGTCCGCAGGTGACGCGGACCCGAGCAATCTCGTTCTTGTGCCAGGTCCTATGCCAGGTCGAGCGCCTTGGCGGCGGCCAGGGGGTCGGCGGGGATCGTCGTCGGCGCGGGGGCGGTGGAGATCGCCCACTCCGGGTCCTTCAGGCCGTGGCCGGTGACCGTGCACACGACGGTCTGGCCCGGCTCGATGCGGCCCTGGGCGGAGGCCTGCAGCAGGCCCGCCACGCTCGCCGCGCTGCCCAGCTCCACGAAGACGCCGACCGAGCGGGCCAGCAGGCGATAGGCCTGCAGGATGTCACGGTCGGTGACCGCGTCGATGTGGCCGCCGGACTCGTCGCGGGCGTCGATGGCCTTCGTCCAGCTCGCCGGGTTGCCGATGCGGATGGCGGTGGCGATCGTGCTCGGCTCGCGGACCACCTCGCCGCGCACGATCGGAGCGGCGCCGGAGGCCTGGAAGCCGAACATGCGCGGGCGGCGGGTGGCGTTGCCGGCGGCGTGGTCCTCCTTGTAGCCCATCCAGTACGCCGTGATGTTGCCGGCGTTGCCGACCGGCAGGCAGTGGATGTGCGGAGCGTCGCCGAGGCCCGCGACGATCTCGAAGGCGGCGGTCTTCTGGCCCTCGAGGCGGTCCGGGTTGACGGAGTTGACCAGCGACACCGGGTAGTCCAGCGACAGCTTGCTGGCGAGCGCCAGGCAGTCGTCGAAGTTGCCGGAGACCTGCAGCAGACGCGCGCCGTGCACGAGGGCCTGGGCCAGCTTGCCCAGCGCGATCTTGCCGGTCGGCACGAGGACGGCGCAGGTGATGCCGGCGCGCGCGGCATACGCGGCGGCCGACGCGGACGTGTTGCCCGTCGAGGCGCAGATGATCGCCTTCGCGCCGTTCTCGAGGGCCTTAGAGACCGCGACCGTCATGCCGCGGTCCTTGAAGGAGCCAGTCGGGTTGGCCCCCTCGACCTTGAGGTACACGTCGCAGCCGGTGCGCGCGGAGAGCTCTGGCGCCGGCAGTAGCGGCGTGTTGCCCTCGTGCAGCGTCACGACCGGGGTCTGCGGCCCGACCGGTAAGCGATCCCGGAACTCCTCGATCAAACCCCGCCACATGGCGTTCTACTCCCCTTCGACCCGCAGGACGCTCGCCACGGCGCGAACGATGTCCAGTGCCCGCAGCTCGGCGACGGTCGCGGCCAAGGCGCGATCCGGCGCGGCGTGCGTGACGATGACGAGCACGGCCTGGTTGCCGCGGCCGGACTGATTGACGGTCGCGATGCTGACGCCGTGCCTGGCGAAGACGCCCGCGACGGCGGCGAGCACGCCCGCCTTGTCGGAGACGTCCAGGCTGATGTGGTACCTCGTGAGCACGTCCCCGATCGGCGAGACCGGGAGGTCGGCGTAGGCCGACTCCGACGCGTTGCGCACCCCGGCGAGCCGGTTGCGGGCCACGGCGACGATGTCGCCGAGCACCGCGGAGGCGGTCGGGGCGCCGCCCGCACCGCGGCCGTAGAACATGAGCTGGCCCGCCGCCTCGGCCTCGACGAAGACGGCGTTGAACGCGTCGCCGACGCTCGCGAGCGGGTGCGTGCGCGGGATCATCGCCGGGTGCACGCGCACCGAGACGGCGCCGTTGGCCTTCGACGCGATGCACAGCAGCTTGATCGTGCAGCCCATGGCCTTGGCGCTGGCCACATCCGCCGCGGTGACCTCGGTGATGCCCTGGCGGTGCACGTCGGCGGAGGTGACCCGGCTGTGGAAGGCCATCGAGGCGAGGATCGCGGCCTTGGCGGCGGCGTCGAAGCCCTCCACGTCGGCGGTCGGGTCGGCCTCGGCGTAGCCGAGCGCGGTCGCCTCCTCCAGCGCCTCGGCGAAGCCGGCGCCGGTGGCGTCCATCGAGGACAGGATGAAGTTCGTGGTGCCGTTGACGATGCCGGTGACCCGGGTGATGCGGTCGCCGTGCAGCGAGTCGCGCAGCGGGCGCAGCAGCGGGATGGCGCCGGCGACCGAAGCCTCGTAGTACAGGTCGGCGCCGCAGTCGGCGGCGGCCTTGTGCAGCGTGGCACCGTCCTCGCCGAGCAGCGCCTTGTTGGCGGTGACGACGCTCTTGCCGCCGTGCAGCGCCTCGAGCAGCCAGGTGCGGGCCGGCTCGATGCCGCCGACGACCTCCACGACGACGTCGACGTCCTCGCGCTTGACCAGGCCGAGCGCGTCGGTCGTGAACAGCGCCGGGTCGACGGGCAGGTCACGCGCCTTGCTCAGGCGGCGGACGGCGACGCCCACGAGCTCAAGCGGCGCGCCGATGCGGGCCGTCAGGTCGTGCTCCTGCTCGTGCAGCAGCCGTACGACCTCGGAACCGACGGTCCCGCAGCCCAGCAGCGCTACCTTCACCGATTGCGGCATCTGTCACCCCACGTCCAGTCTGAGCAGGTCGTCCACGGTCTCCCGGCGGACGATGACCCGTGACTCACCGTCGACCACCGCCACGACCGGCGGGCGTGGGACGTGGTTGTAGTTGCTCGCCATGCTGCGGCAATAGGCGCCGGTGCCCGGGACCGCAATAAGATCTCCGGCCTTGACGTCGGCCGGCAGGAATTCATCTTTCACGACGATGTCCCCGGACTCGCAATGTTTTCCCACCACGCGGGCGAGAATCGGCGGTTCGGCGGAGACACGGCCGGCGACCGTCGCGGAGTACGCGGCGTCGTAGAGGGCGGTGCGGATGTTGTCGCTCATGCCGCCGTCGACCGAGACATACGTGCGGATCCCGTCGACGTCCTTGACCGTGCCCACCTCATACAGGGTGAACATCGCCGGCCCGACGATGGCCCGGCCCGGCTCGACGGACAGGTGCGGCACGCTCAGGTGCAGCGCGGCGCACTCCTGCTTGACGATGCGCAGCAGGTCGGCGGCCAGGTCGCGCGGGTCGGCCGGCTCGTCCTGCGTGGTGTACGCGATGCCGAAGCCGCCGCCGAGGTCGAGCTCGGGCAGTTCCCGGCCGTGTACCTCGTAGACGCGCGCCTGCAGCGAGAGCAGGCGCCGCGCGGCCACCTCGAAGCCCGACGCGTCGAAGATCTGCGAGCCGATGTGCGAGTGCAGCCCGCGCAGCTCCAGCACGTCGTCGGCGAGGATCTTGTCGACGGCCTCAGCGGCGGCGCCCCCGGACAGCGAGAAGCCGAACTTCTGGTCCTCGTGCGCGGTGGCGATGAACTCGTGCGTGTGGGCCTCGACACCGACGGTGACGCGGACCATGACCTTCGGCCTGGTGCCGGTGTTGATGGCGATGCGGGTAAGGCGCTCGATCTCGTCGAACGAGTCGACGATGATGCGGCCGACGCCCGCTTCCACGGCCGCGGTCAGCTCCGCGACGGACTTGTTGTTGCCGTGCAGGCCGATGCGCTCCGGCGGCATGCCGCCACGCAGGGCGATGGCCAGCTCGCCGCCGGTGCAGACGTCCAGCGACAGGCCCTCCTCCACCAGGATCCGCACGATCGCGGTGGCGATGAACGCCTTGCCGGCGTAGTAGACCTCGGCGCCGCCGAACGCTTCCTTGAACGTCCGGCACCGGGCTCGGAAGTCCTCCTCATCGAAGACGTACGCCGGTGTGCCGTGCTGGTTTCTGATCTCGTTCACGTCGACGCCGCCGACCTCCAGCGCCCCGCTTGTGCCCCTTCTTACGGTTTTGGGCCACAACATCGGGACCAAGGTGTTGACGTCGTCGGGCGTGCGGAGCCACGACGGGCCGTTCATGCCCAGGTCGGCGTGGAGTGTCCCCGCCTCGTGTGCGCGCATGTTCTCTACATCCGTTCCGGCGCCGAGACGCCGAGCAGGTCCAGACCGTTCACGATGACCTGGCGGGTGGCGTCGTTGAGCCACAGCCGCGCCCGGTTGGTCTCCGTGAACGGCTCGTCACCCATCGGCAGCACGCGGCAGTTGTCGTAGAACCGGTGGTACGCCGCGGCCAGGTCCTCCAGATAGCGTGCCACGCGGTGCGGCTCGCGCAGCTCCGCGGCGGTGGCGACGACCGCCGGGAAGTCGCCGAGCGCCTTGAGAAGATCCAGTTCCTTCTCGTGTACCAACAGGGCCGCATCGTAGCCGTCGCCGCGCTCCAGGCCCAGCTCGGCGGCGTTGCGGGCGACCGAGGCGGTGCGCGCGCCCACGTATTGCACGTAGAAGACCGGGTTGTCGTTCTTCTGCCGGGTGATGACCTCGATGTCCAGGGTCAGCGGCGAGTCCGTGGAGGAGCGGGCCAGGGAGTATCGGGCCGCGTCCACACCGACGGCCTCGATGAGCTCGTCGAGGGTGATCAGCGTGCCGGCCCGCTTGCTCAGCCGCACCGGCTCGCCGCCGCGCAGCAGGCTGACCAGCTGGCCGATGAGCACCTCGATGTTGCGCTGCGGGTCGTCGCCGGCGCAGGCCGCGATCGCACGGAGGCGGCCGATGTATCCGTGGTGGTCGGCGCCCAGCATGTAGATGCAGCGGTCGAAGCCGCGCTCGCGCTTGTTGATGTAGTAGGCGGCGTCGGCGGCGAAGTAGGTCTTCTCGCCGTTGGAGCGGATCAGGACCCGGTCCTTGTCGTCACCGAAGTCCGTGGTGCGCAGCCAGATGGCGCCCTCGGACTCGAAGATGTGGCCCTGCTTGCGCAGCTCGTCGAGGGCGTGCTCGACGGCGCCGCCCTCGTGCAGCGTCTTCTCGGAGAACCAGACGTCGAAGTGGACGCCGAAGCGCTCCAGGCTGTCCCGCATCTCCTTGAGCATGGTCTTGTAGCCCTCCGCGAGGAAGGCTACGCTCTGCTCTTTTTCGGACTTCTGTAGAATGTCCGGGTTTGCGGCGACGATCGCCTTTGCGATGTCTTGGATGTATTCGCCCGGATAGCCGTCGGGCGGGGTCGGCTCGTTGCTGGCGGCGGCCATGACCGACTCGCCGAAGCGGTTCATCTGCACGCCGGCGTCGTTGATGTAGTGCTCGCGGGTGACGTCGGCGCCCGCGGCGGCCAGGATGCGGCCCAGCGCGTCGCCGACCGCGGCCCAGCGGGTGTGGCCGAGGTGCACGGGGCCCGTGGGGTTCGCCGAGACGAACTCCAGGTTGATGTTCTCCTTGGCCAGCGCCTCGCTGTGGCCGTACGTCCGGCCGGCCCGCACGACCAGCCCGGCGAGCTCGCCGGCGGCGGCCGCGGACAGCCGGATGTTCAGGAACCCGGGCCCGGCGATCTCCACGGCATCGATCCCGGGAGTTTCCTGCAAGTTTTTCGCCACCGCGGCGGCCAGCTCCCGCGGGCTCAGCCCGACCTTCTTGCCCAGTTGCAGGGCGATATTGGACGCATAGTCACCATGCTCCGGGTTTCGCGGTCGCTCCACGCTGGTCGTCGCCGGGAGAACGGACGCGTCAAGGTCACGCTCGGTGATGGCCGCGCGGGCGGCGTCGAGGACTGCTACGGCGAGTTCAGCGGGAGTCACCGACAAATGCTATCGGGGGTAGACTCCCGTACTTGGCGGCGGCCCGTTGTGCTGGTCACAATGCGGGACGGCAGGACTTCCCCGAAGGCGGGACCCGCCAGACCAGTTCCCCCGCCGTGACCCCCGACCCGTTGACCAGACGAGGCCCGATGACCGAGCACAACGCTGAGCGTTGCGAGGCGACGAGATGAGCATGAGCACCCAGCACAGTGGCGGCAACCGCAAGCCGTCCACCAAGGCCGTCTCCGGCGCGAAGCCGAAGCAGGGCGGCGACGAGGACGCGGAGCTCGACGCGGAGGTTTTGGACGAGTCGGAAATCTCGGATTCGTCCGACGCCGATTCCCCCGCCGACGAGGAGGCCACCGCCGCTTCGACCAAGCCCAAGGCGAACCCGCGCAAGTCGGCCCCGGCCCGCAAGACCGCTCCCGCCGGCAAGCGCCCGGCCGCGGCGACCCGCCCGGTCGCCAAGAAGATCGCCCCGGTCAAGGTCAAGCAGGGCATGTCGTGGGGCCCGATCGCGCTGTTCGCGACCGTCGGCGTGCTGGCGCTGGGCATCATCGGCTTCGCCGGCTACCAGGTGTATGAGAACGGCCTCGGCTGGCGTGACCGCGCCGACCAGATCGACGGCGTCCAGGACTACTACAAGATCGACAAGGCCATGGTCGGCCAGCGTGACCACGTGTGGGGCCCGCAGACGTACAAGCTGAGCCCGCCGGTCGCCGGCAACCACAACCAAAACTGGCAGCGCTGCCTCGGCGACGTGTATCCGGCAGCGATCGCGAACGAGCACGCACTGCACAGCCTGGAGCACGGCGCCGTCTGGATCACGTACAACCCGAGCCTGTCCGCCGACCAGGTGGAGAAGCTCGCCAAGCGGGTCCGCGGCAACGACTTCATGCTGATGAGCCCGTATCCCACCTTGGACAAGCCGATCTCGCTGCAGGCGTGGGGCTTCCAGCTCAAGGTCGACAACGCCGACGACAAGCGCATCGACGAGTTCATCAAGGCGCTGCGCGTGAACGCCAGCCTCGAGGCCGGCACCCCCTGCTCCAACGGCAGCATCATCACCGAGACGGGCACGACCCCGCGCGACCTCGGGAAGGACACCCCGGCCGGCAACACGATGGGCAAATAGCCATCGTGTTCGCGCAACTTTCACGGCGAGCACGCCTGAGCGCAGGCGTGCTCGCCGCCGTCCTCCTCCTGGTGACCGGCACCGCCATCGGTTACCTGATCCCGATGCTGCGCACCCCCGGCGACGACTCGGTCGACGCCGGCTTCGCCCGCGACATGAGCGTCCACCACGCCCAGGCCGTGGAGATGGCCATGTTCGCGTACCGCCTCGGCTCGACGGACGACATCCGCAACCTGGGGTATGACATCGCGGCGAGCCAGCAGTGGCAGATCGGCCAGATGCAAACCTGGCTGACGCAGTGGAACCTCTCCCCTACGTCCAGCAACCGCGCCATGGCCTGGATGCCGTCGGGCATGAACACCCTCCAGCCGGACGGCCGCATGCCGGGCATGGCCTCCGACGCCGACCTCAAGAAGCTGAAGTCGTCGACGGGCAAGGACTTCGACATCCTGTGGTGCCAGCTGATGCTGCGCCACCACCTGGGCGGCATCCACATGGCCGAGATCGCCGAGAAGGACGCCAAGACCGGAGAGGTCCGCGACGCCGCCGAGAGGATGCGCGTCTCCCAGACGTACGACGTCTCCGCACTGACCGAACACCTGAAGGACCTGGGCGCCCAGCCCTTGTCCTCGTGAGCCCACCTCCCCGCTTCATCCGCCACGGGGGAACCGGCGAGCGGGGCGGGGAGGGGCTCTGCTACTCTGTTCGAGGTCGCAAGGCCCCCGTAGCTCAGGGGATAGAGCACCGCCCTCCGGAGGCGGGAGCGCAGGTTCGAATCCTGCCGGGGGCACCACCCTTGATCAGCCGAAACGAAGCCCTGGACCAGCGGAGACGCTGACCAGGGCTTCGTTGTTGTATCCGGCCGGCACCGGCTGTCGCCGTCCATGATCGGCCGTCCGTCCCCAATACGTTCCCAAGTTCCGGCGGCCCGGGAACCGCCAACACGCGCGCGCCGGCCAGTGCCCACCTTGCTCGCGTCGGTTGGCTACGGTCGTCGGCATGACCACGCCCACAATCCCCATTCCTTGGACGACACCGGTTGGCGCGATGCTGACCCGGGAAGAGCGAATGCAGCAGTACGGCGGTGGCAGATACGGCGGCATCGAGCCGGCACCGGCAAGCGCTAACGTGTTCGTCTACTCGGACCCCTCACGCGGTGCGGCATACGGATACAGCTTCGACGGGTGGGATCCAGATAACGAGATCTTCCTATATACGGGTGAGGGCCGCATCGGCGACCAGGTTATGAAGGAGGGTAATAAGGCCATCTTCAACCAACGCACGGATGGGCGCACGCTTCGCGTCTTCGTGGCCGATGGCACTATCCCAGGCACCAATACCCGCCGTCATCGATACCTGGGCGAATTTCGGGTTGACGAGCAGGTCCCGTATACCGAAGAAATCGCGTCCGACGTCAACGGTGACGATCGAAAGGTTTTCGTCTTCCGCCTCCGCCCTGCGAGCGACGACTACCTTGTGCGGCCCACGGACCGCAGCGACTTGAGCGACGAAACCGCGCAGAGCGAGGCTGAGTTGGTACCGTTGGAGGGGAGCATCGACGACGTCTACACGGTTCCTGCAGTGTCCCCGCGCATCGCTCAGAAACGGGAGCGACAGCTGGTGGAGGCGTACAAGGAGTTTCTCAAGGCCCAAGGCCACGATGCCGAAAGCCGCTGGAGACTTAAACTGTCGAACCAGCTGGTTCCAATGCATACCGATGTGTACGACAAGACAGGAAATGAGCTCTACGAAGCAAAGGGAACCGCCACCCGCAACGATGTCCGGATGGCAATCGGTCAGCTGCTCGACTACCGTCGGCACATCTCAACGAACCCAAAGCTCACCGTCCTACTGCCAGAACGCCCATCGGCCGATGTAACAGCGCTCATCCATAGCGTCGGTTTCTCGTGTGTCTATCAGTATGCACCTGGCGTGTTCGGGCGTCGCGATCCCTCCGACGAAGGCGAGCCGTAGCCCAGAGCCTCATGGATCCGTTTCTGGAGGAGAGCCATTCCACCGTAAAGACATTTGGCATAGATGTGCAGCAGAACCTCAACGGATTGGCCCGCCCATTCGGCAACCTGAGTGGACGGCACTCCCCCGTTGAGTAACGTCGACACGGAAGCGTTACGAAGGTCGTACGGACGCTTCGCGAGCGGCGAGGCTAGGACGTCGCCTCCCATCTTTCAGGGACGTAAATCACCAACCTGCAACCCGCCCACGAGCCGATGTCGCAGTTCACGATCGATATCGTTGCAGCTCAACCTTGTATGACATGCGATCATGACGTGCAGGTGTGTCGCTAGCCGGGGGCACGTCACAGAACCGCAAAAGCGCAACGCGATCGGCCAATCACTGATCGTAGAAGCCAGTTTCGTGTTCGAGTAGACGATCGAGGATGCCCCGGCCGTTCGGCCGGGGCATCCTCGCGTGGACCCGATGTACGGTGCCGAACCCACCCGGATCGCAGCATATCCATGCATCGGATCAAGCCAAGGATGAACGAGGCCGGATGGGCACGAACACTGCCCTGCGAAAGCGTGTCACCTCCGCCTACCTCGGTGCCTCACGCTCGAAGCCCTACACCGCGACGATGACGGTGGGTGACACGATGGAGCGATGCTCTGGCCGGTGCTGCTCAACACTCATCCCCGGGAGCCATGGTGGTCACTGGGCGAGCGGGTCACGACCCGGCTGAGATGGCTTGACGACCCGGAGCTGCCCGACGATCTGGTATTGCGCCAGGTCGTCGTGCGGGCCAGCAGGTTGCTCGACTTTGACGGCCGGCCTTGGGCGCAGCTCATCGAGGCCGGCGACCTGCGCGCGGTCCGGGAAGCCGATCACCTGGGCGGCGACGTCGCGCTCGACGGATGCCTAGGCTTCGACGCGTACCTGCGGCTCATCGGCGAGTTGCCCGTCACGGTGGGCATCGTCCGGCGGGTCCGGGTTGTGCTCGACCGGTATGACCGGGGTATTGACGGGTGGACCCGCCGCCCCGAGCACGTGCGCCTGACGGACGTGCCCGATACCCGCCCCGAACGCCTGCGCGGCGACCCCTCCGTCGTCGAGCCGCTGACCGATGAGCGACCTGAACTCGGCACCATGCAGTTCGTCAGCCCCGAGCAGTACTTCCAAATGAGCCGCGACCGCCTGCCTACACAGCAGTGGCAGGCACGCGGCTTCCTCGTTGACCTCGACGTCACCGACCCGTCTTGAGCGCCACGCATCGGCAACCGCGTGTGCCCGAGGATCCATTGCGTGTGAGCGCGGCCTCACCCGGCGGAGCGAACGAAACGAATCCAACGGCAACTCCAGTCGTCGTCGTCGCCGATGACCGGGGGTCCATAGTGCTCCGTTTCGGGTGCGTACCGTCCCCGCGTACCTTCATGCGATCCGCAGGCGACCTGATATCTGCCCGGTCGTACCCGCAGCAGCGTGCCGACGCCGTGCATGTGGTCCAGGTTGAGTTTCACGGGCGGATCCTGCTCGGCCAGGGCATGAAGTGCCGCAGCCGCCTCGGCCGCCGTCGCGAACGGGCCGACCTCGGCGACGCCGACCGGCGCCCATACGACCAGCAACGCGACCGCTTCGCAGGACCTGGTCGGCTACCGGCGTTTCCTTGTCTCGCGCAGTCGGGCAGGGCGGTGTATCGGTGCGGGGCGTCAGTGTTGGACACCCACGAACGCATGACGAGAAAGCTATCGTCGTCCGAGGTCGCAACCTCGGCAACGCCCGGACCGTCCATCTCCCATACAAGACCGGTGTGCCCATCGTTCACACCGAAGAGGTCACTGGTTCGATCCCAGTATCGCCCACCGCAGCTCAAGGGTCGTTTCCGACGATCGGAAACGGCCCTTGATTCGTTCAGGGGGTCTAACTATTGCCCCACCCGGCGCGCGCCACGAAGAGCCCCGTGGGCGTGCGGTGCTGCTGCGCTGCCGGTGGTGTCGGCGGCGGTTGGAGTCGTGCTGGTCGCACGGCCGCCCGGCGTAGCGCTGTCAGCACGGTCACACCAGTGCCAGACCGGACCGGGCGGGCGCCGACGCAACCTCCACGTGCGCGAGGACCGGCTGGTCGAAGCGCTCCAGGGCCCTACCCGGCGATCACGATTCGTTTGTTGGCCGGCGGGTGCTGGCTACTTTCCGGAGGCCAGGCCCGGGGGCATCGGCGTGCGCAGGCGGTCGTGGCCGTCAGCAAGCGCCGCGGCGATCGGAGGCGCGAACGGGCGGAAGCCGAGCGTGCCGAGCACGAAGTCGACAGTGACCGCCCAGCAGTCGGGGGTGTGGCGCAACAGGTAGTGCCCGTCGCCGACGACCTCGAACCGGAGCAGGTCGGGCACGACGGTGCGGGCCCGCTGGGCGTACGCCAGCGAGCGGCGAGCGGACGCCCCGCCGCGGTCCCGGTCCCCGTGCAGGATCAGTACCTTTCGGCCGGCGAGATGCTCCACCGGGTCACCCTCGGGCAGCCAGGGTGCGACGCCGACCACGCCGGTCACCTGGGCGTGACCGGCCACCCAGAACGCTGCCCGGCCGCCCAGCGAGTTGCCGACGAGCACGACCGGGACATCGCCATAGGTGTCGGCGATGCGGGCCAGGGCCCACTCGGCGTCGACGGCGGTGTCCGCCCGGTGCCGATTCCAGCCCCGGTACCGGTAGCGCAACAGGTGCACCGCCAACCCGTGCGGCGCGCCCTGCTCGGCCAGGTCGCAGCAGAGATCACGCAGCGCGATGTCGACGAACGTCCAGTACCGTCCACGGCTACACACGGCCCCGCCGGGCAGGACGAGCACGGCCGCGCGGGCTGATGACAGCGCGTGAAACGGAACCAGGTCGGCCGAACGCACCATGCTCACACCGTAGCGTTTAACCCGGTCGATGTCGTCGAGCGGGGCGGACTACAGGAGATGCCGCAGGCGGCACCCGACAACCTGTGCCGCTCGGGTCCACGAGATCAGGCTGAACCAAGCTGAGGGCGCTAACAGGGGTCACAGTAGCGAACAGCCACGTACGTTCGTGAACGTTTGCGGACCTAGAACCGTTACGCAGCAACGGATTTCGGCTGTTCCGGGCCGGACGTCATGGTGTTCACACCGAAGAGGTCACTGGTTCGATCCCAGTATCGCCCACCGCAGCCAAGGGCCGTTTCCGGTAATCGGAAACAGCCCTCGATCCGTTCAGGGGGTCTAGCTATTGCCCCACCCAGCGGGCGCCGCGAAGAGCCCGTCCACCGCTCCGGCTGTGCATCAGGACTGGGCGCAGTTGGTGGCGGTAGACCTTCTCAGCTACGTGCAGCACCCGTGCCCGGCGCTCAGCTGGTGACGCGGCCCTCGGGCGTGTCCACGACGAAGCATTCCGCAGACAGGATCTCCAGCAGGCTAGCCCGGACCAGGGAGAGCTTCTCGGCCGGCAGGTCGAGGCGTACCCGGTAGTCACACGGAAACCCCAGCTTGGCTGCTGCCCGACGGTCCAACTCCAGCGACAGCACCTGCCCGATGAGCGTCCAGGCGCACACCGCCCCGGTCGCCACCTCACCAGCGCTGTTGATCACCTCGTCTGCGTCGCCCCAGATGCTGCCATAGCGCAGACGGATCATCATGACGTGCAACCCGTTCGCGGACAGGATCAGCGTGGAGCTGTCGTCGGTCTCCCGGACGTCGGCCCGGTCGACGCCGGGTACGCTATCCACGGCGGCGACTGTAGCAACGAGTCTCACACGCTGACGAGCAGATTCCGCCAGCGGAAACGAAGTCACTACAAGCAGCGGAACGAGCCTGCTACCCGTGTACAAGCGCTACATGCCGCTGCCGTATTGGCTCCAAGAGCCAGGACAAGAGCAACGGGCCGGAAGTCTCCGCCGGACCGCGCACGCAGCGCGTCCGAACATCGATGATCACCCTATTTTTCCAGCCGTCTCGCTGGGGCTATCAGGGGGGTCACGGCTGCGCACAGCCATGTGCACCGGCGAACCCTCGCGGACCTGGAACCGTTGCGGCACAACGGGTTTCAGCAGGTCTGGCGTGGACGCCACGGCGTTCACACCGAAGCGCACGAGGCCAGCCTCGAACTCTTCGTCGTCGGAGGCGTAGAGGACCGCGTTGGCGCGGCTGAGGTCGCACGCGGGGTCGAGTTCGTAGTCCGGGGACAGGACAGCGCCGCCCCAGGCGGCGAAGGCGTCGACATCGCAGACGAGCACCGGCCCACCCTCGCATCCGCCCCTGGCGAGCCAGACATACCTTGACTGCGAATCCGCACCAGAGTTGACCATCGTGCCAACGTATACAAGACCGTTTCGCCTGGCCAGAAAGCGCCGTCAACAGATGCACGATCGGACGCGCGAGCACGACTGGTGGTACGACCGCAGTCCGGCCAGGCAGGGTCGCTCTTTCATCGGCTGCCCACCGCGGTTGAATTTAGATCAGGTCAACCGGCACAGGAGCAGTGCGGCGGCCGATGAGCAAACGGAACGTGATTGGGTCTCCCGACATGTCGAGGCGATGCGTGAAGGACGAAGCCTGCAGCAATTCGAGGTATCCGCCCGCCGTCATTGCGCGGAAAGCAAATGAAAACGGGTCGACACTATCCGGGTCCAGCCAACGTTCGTGCACTGTCATGACCAGAAGCGCCTCGCCAGTCAGCGCGTTCAAGGCTCGAATCAAGGCACCCGGGGGAACATGACCACCGCCAAGCGCACCAACACACGCCAGAACCTCGAACTGTCCCTCGGCTAATTGGTCGATCACGGCCGGTGCGGCGACCTCGAGGTCGGCGACGAGATAGTCCTCATATACGCCGGGCCGGTCGCGCATGCAGGCATCGCGGGCCTCGGCGAGATTGTCCAATCCGACGACAGCGGAGACCCCCGCGGCGCGTAATAGCTCGCCGACGAGACCTACGCCAGCACCCAGGTCGAGGACGCGTAACGTCGCCATGGCTCGGCCGAGTTCTGCCGTAGCAGCGACCGCGCCATCAACTGCGACGGTTGGCGAACGGCACTGCAAAAGGTCTTGCACGACCCGTTCATACAAACCGGGAACGGCGTAGATACGTGCATAGTCGTGCAGATGTATCAGCTCGCGGTGTCCGTCTCGCACTAAAACGAAGCTTTCGTCCCGGGATGATGCCCCCTCGGGGAGCTCGACGGTCCAGGGCGTCCCATCCACAGTATCCTCGATCATCTTCGCCGGCCTCCGATCCCCGTAACTCCGCTGCAGCTGGGTGTCAAGGATAAAGGCGCCGCCCGCGGCGACGCCGCGCACAGTCGTGTCGAGCAGCGCGGCGACCGCGTCGAGCAGGACGATCCCGGCGATACGCAGCAGCGCCGAGTCGAGCCGGTCGTTGATCGGCTGGATGCCGGCGGACCCGCCAGATTTCGTTGGCATGCCAGCATGCATGCTATGTTGTTGGCATGCCAACAACATAGCGGAGATGAGATCATGACCACGGAACCCGGCGCGGTCAGCAGTCAGCCGCCGCACGTCGGCGTCAGCGTGGCCGAGGCGCCGGTGAGCTCGCTCATGCTGCAGCTCGTACGAGCCCATGCCACGATCGCGACCGCGATGCTGCAGCGGATCGACCTGGTCGCCCCGCAGGAGCTGGTCCTGCTGTTCCTGCAGGAGCATGGGCGCACACCGCAGTCGGAGATCGTCTACTTCCTCGGCCGCGATCGGTCCACCGTCACCAACACCCTGCAGGCGATGGAGCGCGCCGATCTGATCACGCGCACCTCGTCGCAGACCGACAAGCGGACGATGATCGTCAGCCTGTCGAGCAAGGGCCGGCGGCTGTGCCCACGTATCCGCGAGATCTGGTCCGAACTGGAGCGGATGGCGTTCGGCGGACTCACCGCCCAGCAGCGTGCTGACCTTGCCCAACTGTTCACCGACATCCGTCAGGGGCTGCCGCCAGCCGGCGGACCCTACTCGGCCTCGCCGGCCTCAGACGATCCGGAGAAGACGAGACGATGAGCGACATCGCGCTGCAGTTGGTGGTCATCATCGCGAGCAGAGCCAAGCCGGTCGGGTTCGTCCCCTACGGCGGCCTCGCCGGCGGGCTGCGCGCGGTCGAGCAGCTCCGGCAGGTCTTCGCCGAGCTGTACGCAGTCGGCATCCGCGACACCGTCAGCTTCCGCATGGCCCACGACCAGTTCAACAGCGACGGAAGGCTCCGTGACCCGGACGCCGCCAACATCGCCGCGGCCACACTGCTGCGCCAGCTCGCCTGGTGGGCGAGGGCGTTGTGCGCCGCCCGCGCAGCACAGCCCTATCCAGCCTGACCGGAACAATCCAGGAGCGGTCCCATGGCCATCGCGATCGTCTTCGCCGAATACGGCGACCCGCAAGTCCTGCGCCCGATCGACATCGAGCCGCCCACTGCCGCAGCTGGCCAGGTCCGCATCCAGGTCAAGGCCGCCGGCGTCAACCCGGTCGACGTCAAACTCCGCCGTGGCGACTTCGCCGCCGTCATGCCCGTCGAACTCCCGTCCCGCATCGGCAACGAGTACGCCGGAATCATCGACCAGGTCGGCGACGAGGTGACCGGCTTCGCGGTCGGCGACCACGTCCTCGGGTCGGCGACCGGCCAGTGCTACGCCGAATACGTCGTCGCCGACGCCGTGGACGTGGTAGCCAAACCCGCCGGGATGCCGTGGACCGTTGCTGCCGGCCTGCCCGCCGTCGGCCAGACCGCGCACACGGCGCTGCGACAAATCGCCGTCCGCGCCGGCGACACCGTGCTGATCCACGCCGCCGCTGGCGGAGTCGGCACCATCGCCACGCAACTGGCCCGCCTCTGGGGCGCCACCGTCATCGGCACCGCCAGCGAGCGCAACCACGACTATCTCCGCTCGCTCGGCGCTACACCAGTCGTCTACGGAGACGGCCTCGTCGAACGGGTCCACGCACTCGCGCCGGCGGGAGTCGACGCCGCGCTCGATGCCATCGGCGGCGAAGCGATCGCCGTATCCCTCGCGCTCGTGGCGGACCATGACCGAATTGGCACCCTCGTTGATGCCGAAGCCGCCAAAACGCACGGGATTCAACGCGTCGGAGGTCGATCGACCGTGGCGCTGCGCGAGCTGGTCACGCTGTACGAGCACGGCAGCCTACAGCTACCGATCCACGCGACGTTTCCTCTGACCGAAGCCCACCACGCGCATCACGAGGTCCAGACCGGACACGTCCGCGGCAAAGTCGTCCTGACTATGCCGTGACCTATCACTCGCACGACTCCGCGTGGAGCGCCTTGGGTCATGTTCGGGCGTAGCGCGGGACGTACTCCTGGGCGGTAAGGGCGTGGATCGTGCCCATCAGGGCGTCAGTGAGCCGGCGGATGTCCGCTGGCGCCTCGATATGCACCGGGAAGGCGGGAGCGAAGGTGATGCTGATCGGATGCTGCCGGGGAAATCGCACGCCGGGTGGGCGCAGGCGGTCTGTGCCTCGAATGCCGACCGGGATGATGGGGACGTCGGTCTGGTGGGCGAGGCGCACTGCGCCGGTGCGGCCGCGGTAGAGGCGGCCGTCGGGAGAACGGGTGCCCTCGGGGAAGACGGCTACCAGGCCGCCGGAGCGAAGTACGGGTACGGCGGCCTCGAACGCCGAAAGGGCTGCCCGGCCGCCGCCGCGCTCGACCGGGATGGCGCCCATGCCGGTGACGATCCGCCGGGTGAGGCTGCCGCGGAGCCCGGGAGAGCGGAAGTATTCGGCCTTGGCCCAGAAGGCGATGTGCCGGGGCGTCAGGATTCCCAGGAACAACTGGTCGGCGACCGACAGGTGATTGGCGGCCAGTATGGCGCCGCCGGTCTCGGGAAGGTGATCAAGGCCGGTGACGGTGGGGTGCCAGGAGTGTTTCAGGTATCGACCGACGGTGTGCTGGGCCAGCGCGTAGAGGGGTGGGGTGCGGGTCATGCGGCGGGTCCGAGGTGGGCCTTGAGGGTGGCGTCGAGCAACGCGCTTGGATCGGTGGCGTCGGTCGCCAGGGGAAGGCTGCCCCAGGTCCACAGTTGAGTGATGCCGTGCAGGTTGGCCCATAGTGTTCCTGCGACGATCCGGGCCGGCGGTTCTGGTTCGGGCCGGGCCTGGGCGACCAGGTCGGTGAGGAGCCGAAAGAGCGGCAGGCTGGCGTCACGCAGTCCCAAGTGGCCGCTCTCCAGCAGGTCGTGACGGAGCATAAGCTCGTACCGGCCGCGGCGGGTGGCGGCGAAGTCCAGGTAGACGCGGGCCAACGTGGCGATCTGGGCGCGCGGGTCGCCGGGGGCCCCGGCCAGGGCGGCAGTCACTCGGGTGGTGAGCTCGGTGAACC
Source organism: Dactylosporangium sp. NPDC051484 (assembly GCF_040689395.1). NCBI lineage: Bacteria > Bacillati > Actinomycetota > Actinomycetes > Micromonosporales > Micromonosporaceae > Dactylosporangium > Dactylosporangium sp. NPDC051484. The sequence continues at coordinate 23,765 of NZ_JBFAZX010000036.1, forward strand.
CGTCGCGGGCGATGGCCGACAGCAGCTCCAGGTGGGTGGGAAAGTAGCGGCGCGGCGCGCCGTGCGAGACACCGGCGCGTCGGGCGATTTCTCGTAGTGACAGCCGGGATGGCTCCTCGTGGTCGAGTAGCTCGCCGCCGACGCGGATAAGGCGCTCGCGTAGACCCTCGTCAGCCCGCATAGACAGTGTCTACCAGGACGCAGTAGACACTGTCTACGCCGACTCGCCGCAGTCCCCGTCCAACAAGATCAAATGCGCATGGCGTCAATGAGCCCGCCGGCGGCGTAGCGCCACGAGTACGCCCCCGCCTGCGAGGAAGAGCAGCCCGACGGTGAGCACCCGCAGCCACCATGGCCACGGGCCGCGATCGACGCCGGTATCGCGTACCTGAAGATCGCTGGTACGGGCGGTCGCCAACTGCACCGTGACGATCCAGTGGTCGTCGCCGGGTTGGAGCCGGGCGAGGAGCCGGGCCGACCCGGTCGGCGGCACCGAGACGATCGTGTTGTGGTTGGTTGCCAGCAGGTCGGCGCCCTGCCAACCGAGGATCGCGGTCGCGTCGGTGTCGAGCGGTGTAGACACCCCGGTGGGCAGGTCGAGAACCGCCAACCCGTCCGGCGACCAATACCCGGCGGCCCAGGCCGGGCTGCCCGCGGCCATCCGAAAGAGCGCGAGCCGGCTGCCGTCGGGTGACCAGGCAGCCGGCCCGCCGAGGCGGTGCCTGCCCGGCAGCGGGACGACCGTGCTCCCGCCGCCGGCGTCGAGCAGGCGCAGCTCGGTGCCGACCTGGACGGCCAGCGTTCTGCCGTCGGGGGAGAACGCCGCGTCGAGCACCCCGCGCTGCCCGGCGACCGTGGACGTGACGCCGGTGGCCAGGTCGAGCAAGGTCAGTTCGCCGTCGGCGGCGAGCGCGGGCCGGGGGTCGCCATGGCTGTCCGCCCGATACGGCGCGACGGCGTACGCAAGCCGCATCGAGTCCGGCGACCAGGCGAGTAGCTGCACCGCCGAGCCTGCAGGCACTGGATGGCTGCGGGTACGGCCGGTGGTCAGGTCCACGATCGCCACATCGATGGCTGGCCCGCGGTCGTCCGCGACGGCGACCCTGCTGCCGTCGGGAGACAGCAGGGCGGGTGCCGCCAGTGACTTCAGCGCGGAGGCGTCGACGGGCCGACCGCGCTTACTGGCGATGTCAATCTCGCGGTAGGTGCGCCCGTCCATCCCGACGGCGATGAGCTGCGGGGTCTGGAAGGGCAGGTCGCCTTGCCCGTACCCGTAGATGGCGATCGCGGGCCCGGCAGGCGCGGCGGAGACGGTGGCGGTGAGGTAGGAATGGTCGGCGAAGAGGCGCGGTAGCGTGGCGGGACCGGCGACAGGTGCGCTCGGCGCCGCCGGCAGGCGCACCAGCCCCACCGCGAGCAGCAGCACCACGACGGCGGCGGCCACGACCACGGGCCGCCATGACCGGCGAGCGGGCAGCAGCGTGACGGGCGGCGCCGCAGCGGGCACGGGAATCGCCTCGACGAGTTCGTGGACGGCGGCGCGCAGGCGGTGATCAGTGGTCATCGAGGTGCTCCCGCAGTGCGGATTGGGCCCGGTGTAGCAGGGACTTGACGGTGCCCGGCCGGCAGTTCAGCGCGGCGGCGATGTCGGCCTCGGACAGGTCGAGGTAGTAGCGCAGAAAGACAGCCGCCCGATGCCGCGGACGCAGCTGGGCGAGGCCGGCGCGGACTGCGATCGCGTCGGGCCCCAGCGACACGAGCGGTTCAGGCTCAGGCTGGCCGGCATGGCGGCGTTCCAGCCGACGACGACGCACCCAGGAGGTGCACCTGGACACGACGGCGCGGCGCAGCCATGCGGTCGGTTCGCGTACGTCCGGGCGGTGCAGCAGCGCCAGGAACACCTCCTGCACGACGTCCTCCGCCGCCGGTACGCTGCCGGTCGTCACGCAGGCCAGCCGCACCATGGGGGCGAACTGCGCCGCGTAGAGCGCGTCGAAGTCGCCCCGAACGGCCGGTTCGGAAAGCACGGTCACTTCCTGCAGGCGCACAGCTGCCACGATCGGTTCCACCGGTATGCCGGTCAACTTCGACGAGGTGGCCGCAACACGCTGGGCGAGCGGCCTTTCCTCATCGGTCAGGCGGTGCGCCGCCCCTCGCACCAGGTGCCGGTGACGTTGATCTCGGCGATCCGGCGGGGATCGCTGGGCACCGGGTCGCGGTCGAGCTCGACGAGGTCCGCGGCCGCGCCGGCGCGCAGCACCCCCGCCTGCCCCGCCACTCCCAGCGCCGTGGCCGCTTCCCTGGTGTACGCCTCGATGGCCTGTTCGACGGTGAGGCCCTCCTCGCGGTGGACCACCGCGCCACCGGCGACGCGGCGGGTGACCGCGGCCTGGATGCCGACCAGCGGCGACAGCGTGCCGGCCGGATAGTCGCTACCCATCGATACGTGTTGGATAGCTCGCACGGCGCCGAATGCACGATCTGATCACGCGCGCGGCGTAGCGTCGGCCGCGGAGGGTTCACCGCCGCGGCCGGCATCGCACGGCGGACAGATCACCTCGGATCGCGTCGCAGCGGGTGGTCGGCGGGGACCTCGACGAGCACGATACGCACGCCGTCCGGGTCCTCGATCCACATCTCGACCAGCCCCCACGGCTCCGTCCGGGGTTCGCGTGTGACCGTCACCCCCGCCGCCACAAGACGTTCGTGCTCGGCCCGTACGTCGCGGACCTGCAGCCAGATCCGCAGCGGTCCTGCCGTCTCGTCGTGGGATGTGCCTGACACCTCGAGCAGTCCCTGGCCGAGGAAGAAGACCAGCCCCGGATACTCGGGCGGCCCGAACTCGCGGTACACCGCCAGTCCGAGGATGTCCCGGTAGAAACCGTGGCTGCGTTGCGGGTCGGACGGGCGCAACAGGATGCGGCTACTGAGTACCTCCATGACTCGATCATGCCCCCTGCGACGCGCGGACGGTCAGCGGGTGTCGCGCCTCTCTACCATGTTCATATGCGGCGATGGATGCTTGGCGTCCCTGGGGTGCTCGCGCTCGGTGCGGGCGGATGGAAGGCCGTGACGAGTGAGAGCGGGACCGCTGGTGGCTTCCTCGTTGTCGCAGGGGTGCTGCTGCTCATCGCCCCATTCGTGATCGACCGGATCGAGCGTGTATCGGTCAGCGGTACCGGCTTCGAACTCGGCCTTTCTCGTGAGGTCGCCGAGCAGGGGGCGCCGAAGACCGCGGCCATCATCGACCGCAGTGCTCTCGCGCAGCTCACCGAGGCGTACGGGGTGCTCCGGGAGGTCCTGCCGGACCCTACGTACACCGATGCGCGTGCGTATGTGCAGGACGTGCTGCTCCGGCGAGCGGGCACGATCTCGCAACGGGAGAAGTTCGACGCCGACGAGATCCGCTCGCTGTTCGCGAACGGGACGCCGGTCATGCGGGTCATGGTGCTGGGACTGATGGGTGGCGACCCGTCCCTGGCGGATGCGGCGTCTCTCGCCCAGGCGATTTCGAAGCCCGCCACCCACACGGAGCAATACGAGGCGCTCAAACTCGCCGATCGGCTCTGGAAGCGATTCACCGGGCCCGAACAGGCGATGATCCGGTCCGCGGCCCATGAAGCGCCGGTGTCGACGAAGGGCAACCGCTACGCGATCGTGCAGAAGATCCTGGCGAAGCCCGCCGGCTGACCAGCGCTGAACGCGGCCACCGCCGACATCGGCTGCCGGCCGGCGCGTGCGCACCGGCCACAAGTGGTCGGTGCGCACGCGCGACAGTGGCGCCCGCGACTCAGTGGAGCAGCCTGAGCTCGTTGTTGGTGTCGTCGACGAAGTAGACGCCGTGGTTGTCCGGTGCGACGGCGAGCCCGAACAGGGCGCCCGCGCCGAGGTCGTCGAGGGTGCGGAACGCGACCTGCGCCCCCTGGTGCGGGTTGGTCTCGACGATGTTTCCGTCGCCGCCGTTGACGGTGAGCACGTTGCCGTTGGGCGCGATCGCGAGCCCGAGCGGGCCGTTCAGGTGCCCGCCCTGGGTGACGGTGCGGCCGGTACCCGCGCTCGTCTTGCGCACGATCGCGTTCGGGATGGCGGCGATGCGGCTGGCGACGGTGTCGGCGACGTACAGCGTGCCGTCCCAGCCCAGGCCGACCCCGGTCGGGCCGATGATCAACGCGTCCGGGTCGGTCTGCTCCGTGAAACCTGAGGCGATGGTCGTGGTCTTGCGCAGGACCGGCGGCTTGTCGCCCTCGATCTTCAGCTCGAGCCGCAGCACGGTTCCCTGGTCGGTGGTGGCGGGCTGGCCCCCGACGATCCCGTTGAGGACGTTCGTGACGAACAGATCGACCGATCCCCCGAAGTCGGCCGCGGTCATGTCCCACGGGCCGTTGATGCCGTTGCCGGAGAACGTCTCGCGGACCCTGCCCTTGCTGTCGAGAACGATCAGGCAGCCGGGCTGAGCCGTCGCGGAGCTGCCGTCCGCCGTCGGCAGGCTGCCCACGATCACCCAGCCGGTACGCAGGACCACGAGTGCGGTGGTCAGCCCGACACCACCCGGGCACGCGCCCGGCAGCTTGGCGGCGTCGATCTGGGCGAACAGGCGGACGTTGCCGTCGCGGCTGATCTGCACGATCGTTGTGCCAGTACCTTGCTTGTTGTTGGCGTTGTTGAAGTTGCTGACGAGAACGTCGCCCTTGCGCAGCTTGTCCTTGCTGCGCGGGATCACCGCGACGCCGTAGGGGTTGACGTCCCCATTGGCCGGCACGGTCGACGCGATGACGTCGACCTTGTGGAACTGGTTGATGAACGGTTTCCCGAAGAACCCTTCGCCGGTCGAGTGAGCACTGGCGCTCGGGGCGAACGCTCCGACCGCCAGTGCGGTCACTGCCGCGCAAATGCCGGCCTTTGCTGTGAACCTCACGACTTGTGTTTGCCTTCCTACGCTCGTGGACCAGATGAGCGCCCGCCTCCGCCGCGTTTTCGCCTTGTCGTTGCCGGCGTTTCGCGGGTCGCGGTGCCGTGGGCTTCCCGGATTCCTCCGGGGGAAACCACACAATCCAGAGCGTGGATGCGAAATCAGTGGATAGAGAGGCAAATATACCGGATATTTAATTTGTATGGTTTTAGTCTCATTCGACGCCGGCTAAGCCCGCCGGATCGGACTATGCGGCGGGGGTCGGGAGGGCGCCGGTCGCGGCGCGGGCGGCGGCGTCGGCCAGGGCCGGGATCGCGGGCAGGTCCAGGGCCGACACCGTGATGCGGACGGCCGGCGGGGTGGCGATCCGGTACAGCGCGCCCGGCGCCACCGCGTAGCCGGACTCGCGCAGCCGCGCCACCGCGGTGGTCTCGTCGGGGACCGAGAGCCAGGTGTTGATGCCCGTCCGGCCGGTCACCGTGAGGCCGCGCTCGCGCAGGGCGGCGACCAGGGCCGTGCGGCGGGCCTCGTACTCGGCGCGGGCGGCGGCGACCGTCGCGGCCGCCGCCGGGTCGGACCACAGTGCGGCCACGACGCGCTGCAGGACGGTGGAGACCCAGCCGGTGCCGAGGCGCTGGCGGCCGGTCACGCGGCCAATGCTCGTGGCGTCGCCGGCGAGCACGGCCAGGCGCAGGTCCGGGCCGTACGGCTTGCTCACCGAGCGGACGAAGCCCCACGCCTGCGTGGCGCCGGCCAGGGGGTGCAGGGGCTCGACGGAGAGCTCGGCGGCGTGGTCGTCCTCGATGACCAGGACGTCCGGGTGGGCGCCCAGCACGGCGCGCAGGTCGGCGGCCCGCGCGGCGGTGACGCTCGCGCCGGTGGGGTTGTGAGCGCGGCTGGTCACCACCGCGGCGCGGGCGCCGGCGCGCAAGACGTCGGCCAGGCGCTGCGGGTCGGGGCCGGACTCGTCGACGGGGACCGGCACCGGGCGCAGGCCCAGCGCGGCCACCAGGTCGAGCAGGTTGGCCCAGCCCGGATCCTCGACCGCGACCCGGTCGCCGGGCAGCAGGTGGGCGCCCAGGAGCCGCTCGATGCCGTCCAGTGCGCCGCCGACGACGGCCAGCTCGGTCGCGTCGACGCCGTCGCGGGCCAGGATCTCCCGGGCGGCGGCGCGCAGCGGCGGGTAGCCGGCGCCGGTGGCGTAGCCGGTGGGCACGACCTCGGCGGCGGCCCGGGCCAGGGCGGGGCCGAGGTCGGGCAGCAGCCGCGGGTCGGGGCCGCCGGAGGCGAGGTCGAGCGCGCCCTCGGGCACCTCCAGGCGGAACTGGCCGCGGGCGGGGGCGACCGCCGGGCGCGGGCGGACGCGGGTGCCCTGCCGGCCCGCGGACTCGGCGATCCCCCGCTGACGCAGCGCCTGATACGCGGCGGCGACCGTGGCGGGGCTGACCCCGAGCTGCGCGGCGGCAGCGCGGATCGGTGGCAGCGCGGCGCCGGTGGGCAGCGCGCCGCAGCGCACGCCGGCCTCCACGGCGGCGGAGATCTCGCCGGCCGTACGCCCCGCCAGAACGAAGGGTCCGGTCACGAAACGAGCCTATGGCAACGCGATGGCAACGTCTTGACACAGGTGCGACGCACTGGCAACCATCGATGAGAGAGCGCTCTCTTAACCGAACACTCCGCCAAGTGTCGCAAAAGCGCTGAAGGTGAGGCATCGTGTCCACCGCTAGATCTCTGTCCGCGCTCACCCTGATCGCCGGGTGCCTGGTCGGCGTCGCATCCGCCGTGACGGTCGCCGCCCCGGCCGCCTTCGCCGAGACGGTACCGCCTGCCCCGCCCGGCTGGACCACCGTCTTCGGCGACGACTTCGCCGGCGCCGCCGGTGCCCCGCCGTCGTCGGACAACTGGTTCTACGACATCGGCACCGGCTTCGGTACCGGCGAGAAGGAGCACACCACCAACTCGACGCAGAACGTGTACCTCGACGGCAGCGGCCACCTGGTGCTCAAGGCCATCAACAGCGGCGGCACCTGGACGTCGGGCCGCATCGAGAGCACCCGGTCGGACTTCCAGGCGCCCCCGGGCGGCAAGCTGCAGATGACGGCGTCGATCCGCCAGCCGAACCCGGCCAACGGGCTGGGCTACTGGCCCGCCTTCTGGGCCCTCGGCGCGCCGATGCGCGTCGGCGGCGGCTGGCCGCAGTCCGGCGAGATCGACATGATGGAGAACGTCAACGCCCTCGACGAGGCCTCGCAGACGCTGCACCACGGGGCGGGCAGCCAGGGGCACGGGCTGATCCCCTGCCCGGCGGCCGGGTCCACCTGCCAGACGGGATACCACACCTACTCCGTCATCATCGACCGCACGAACACCAGCGCCGAGTCGCTGCAGTTCCTCATGGACGGCGTGGTGGAAAGCACGATCACCCAGGCGCAGGTCGGCACCGCGGCCTGGCAGCAGGCGATCGACCACGGCTTCTTCATCATCTTCGACCTCGCCATCGGCGGGAACTACCCGGACGGCATCGCCGGCTCCACGACGCCGACCGCGGCCACCACGTCCGGCGGCTCGATGAGCGTGGCGTACGTGGCCGTCTACGAGCAGGGCGGCAACTCCACGCCCACGGCCACGCCGACCGCGACCGGTCAGGTGAAGGGCGTCAACGGCCTGTGCCTGACCAACCAGAACTCGCTGAACGTCGCGGGCAACCCGATGGGCGTCGCGGCCTGCAACGCTGCCGCCGGCCAGCAGTGGACGACGTACTCCGACAACACCGTCAGGGTGCAGGGCGGCTGCCTCGACGTCGTGTCGGCGGGGAAGACCAGCGGTACCAACGTGGACTGGTATCCCTGCAACGCGAGCAATGCGCAGGGATGGACGCGCCAGGCCAACGGCACGCTCGTGAACCCCAACTCCGGGCTGTGCCTGTCCGACCCGGGCGGCAACACCACCGCGCGGCTGGTCATCGAGACGTGCAACGGCTCGGCGCAGCAGCAGTGGGCGACGCCGGACGGCAGCGCCCCCGGCAACACCGTGACCGTCGCCAACCCCGGCGACCAGACCCACGCCGTCGGCAACGCGGTCAACCTCCCGATCACCGCCACCGACTCGGCGGCCGGCCAGACGCTCAGCTACGCCGCCACCGGCCTGCCGCCGGGCCTGTCGATCAACGCGTCCACCGGCGTGATCAGCGGCGGCCCGAACGCGCCCGGCACATACGCGGTGACCGTCACCGCGGCCGACACCACCGGCGCGGCCGGGAGCGCCGCCTTCACCTGGACGGTCAACCCGGGCCAAGGCCCCGCCTGCGGCACCGCCAACGCAGCGCTGAACCGCCCGGTGTCCGCCTCGTCGCAGCAGAACGTCGCGTTCCCGCCGGCAAGCGCGGTTGACGGCAACACCGGCACCCGCTGGTCCAGCGGCTTCAGCGACCCGCAGTGGATCACCATCGACCTCGGCGCCACGCAGAACGTCTGCCGGGTCGTGCTCAACTGGGAGGCCGCCTACGCCAAGGCGTTCCAGGTGCAGACGTCCACCGACGGCACCACCTGGACCACGATCTACAACACCACGACGGGCACCGGCGGCGTACAGACCCTCGACGTCTCCGGCAGCGGCCGCTACATCCGCATGTACGGCACCCAGCGCGCCACCCAGTACGGCTACTCGCTGTGGGAGTTCCAGGTGTACTCCCGCTTCACCGCCTAGCCCGCGGACGCGCCCGGGCGTACGAGACCGATCTCGTACGCCCGGCGCGTCAGTCGGTCGGGGGTGTGACGGACGGGTCCTCGGTGAGTGGGCGGATCGCGGTCAGGGTGGCGTAGCCCTCGGCCAGCAGGGCCAGGTCGGTGCCGGGCGGGTGCTCGTCCTCGCGCACCGCGACCGTGATGCGCGCGAAGTCGTGGCCGGCCTCGGCCAGCGTCATCTGGACCTGGCCGAACGGGGCCGGCGTCGCGCGGCGTACGCCCGGGATCCGCGGCAGCGGGCGGTCGGGGACGTTGAGGTTGAGCACCGTGCCGGGCGGGGCCTGCGAGAGCCACGGCAGCAGGCGTGCGGCCAGGGTGCTGGCGCTGTCCCAGTGCAGCGCGTCGTCGGCCGGATCGCCGGACGCGGAGAGTGCGGCGTCGCTGTCGGCGCCCGTCGCGGACAGCGCGGTGAAGATGTCCAGCGAGACCGCCAGCGCGCGCAGGCCCTCGTTCGCGGCGGCCAGGGCGGCGCCGACGGTGCCCGAGTGCAGGATCGCGTGGCCGGCGTTCGCGCCGCGGTTGATGCCGGACAGCAGCGCGTCGGGGGCGGGGCCGAAGGCGCCGATCGCGGCCAGCACGGCGATGTACGCGGGCGACGCCGCCACCGAGTAGGCGGGCACGCCGGGCAGGCCGTCGAGCTCGACCGCCTCCAGCAGCAGGCGGCCGGCGTCGGTGACCGCGGTCAGCGCGGTGCCCGAGCCGCTGGCCTCGCGATGCGGGGCGGCGACGACCACGTCGTGGCCGTGGTCGCGGGCGGAGTGGGCCAGCGCGCGGAGGCCGGGCGCGGCGATCCCGTCGTCGTTGGTGATCAGCACTCGCACGCTGAAGAGGTTAGCGTTCGTGGCATGTCTGTACTTGTCGCGTTCAGGCATCTGTTGATCTTCGTTGGGGCTCGTCGGGTGGGTGGGCGTACTGATGGCCCGACGCGCTGGTCGGGGTCCTCCGGGCGGTGTGTGGTGGATGGTGGTACTGGGGTCAGCCGATCGGGCGTAGCAGCGCGGTGAGGCGGGTGAACGCGGTGGCTAGATCCGTTGCCCAGGGCCAGGTTCCGGCGATCCGGAGTCGGGTTTGGCGGGCGGTGCGGGTGAGGCGGGTGGCGACGCGCAGGAGCCGGTAGCGCGGTTTCTTGGGTTCGGCAACAGCCAGCTCGCCGTCCAGGAGTAGATGCTGGGTCCAGGCGAGGAGGTCGATACCGGTCAGAGCGAGTTCCCAGATCCAGGACCAGACCAGGGATTGGCAGTCCTGCCGCCGTCGACTCGGGCACACCCGTGCCGGTCTCGGCCGCCTGCGCCCAGGCCAGTTCCCGTGCCCGGGCCCTGGCGTCACGCAGACGGGCCAGCCCGACTCGCCCACATTGGACAGCACCCGCCACACGGTCGGGTCCGACGCCACCGCACCGAACAGGTCCGGCTCATTGCGCAGCACCGCAAGGTCGGAGATCGTCGCACCGCCATCGGCGAGCAGCACCGCCAGATCGACCGCGACCCGGCCCGGGTCATGACCGGCATCCCGCACCCGTAACCCCGCGTCGCTGAACCCGGGGGTCAACCCGGTCGCATCGGCCAAGTCCGCCAACAGCCGGGCACCAGCATGCCCGACGACACCCCGGCCGTCAGCGCTGACAACGATCTTTGGACATAACGCGGTAACCATTCATCGTGAGAGTGCCCCCTGCAGCAGGATCGATAAGGCCCTAGACAAGTCCTATCTTCCCAGATCAGAGGGCACTTTCGCGTTCCCCGGCGCCCAGCCCGCGACATCCCTAATGAAGGCGTGAGGTTAGGCGAGCTCGAGGTCAGCGCCCCAAGTCCTTCGGACGCGTCCGAGTGTTGACACGGTGACCACTACGGCGATAAGGCCCGCAGTTGTTGCCACAGTCCACCGTCCACCTGGATCGGTCGAGACTGCGAGCGGAGACCATGAAGCGATAGCGGGTTTCATTTGTGAAGCAATAGTCAACGAAAAGTACAGCATCAAGACCAGGCCGCTGGCGACGAAGGCGCCGAGGTAGGGGGCTACGCAGAATGCCAGCGCCGTCAAAAACAAAACATTGGCGGCCACGCGGGGGTAGTCCCCGGCCGGCATTGCTACGAGGGTTGAGGCGGCAAGGACGAGCTGGGGGCCGACGAACCCAGCAGCCAGGGCGAACGCCGAAGGGACCCATCTGCGGCGGGGAAGACCCAGTCGATCAATAATCCACAATTTTGGACGCAGGATCACGATTCCGAGGCTGACCAACAGGACGGCACCAAGTTCCGGCAATCTCATCGTCACAGGCAGATATGCCTGGGCGAAATCGATTTTGAAACCACGTCGTGAAACGATCGCGGACGCAATGCCGAGAATGGCCGAGGTGACGAGGAACAATCTACCTGATCGTGAAGCGAAAAGTATGGATGCGCTCAAGATGCCACGTCGCTCATAATCGCGCATTGACTGACCTGCGTGCGATGAGACGCGATCCACACTTTCAGCTCGGCATCGGACATGGAGGCGAAGCGCCCGGCCTGGCCTGTCGAATGATCCCCCTCTAGACGGCTCTCCAGCATTCTCATGGTCCGCGTCTGATCGTTGTTGATATTCAGGCCGAATGTCGATAGACACGCGTTCCCCCCGGCGGCGATAAAGACGAATTCCGATCGCGACGAGACGATATCCAGAGTTGGAGAAAGGTCGTAATAGAATGTCGTGGCCTCATCCGCGCTCAGCGATGGAAGCTTGAGTGCGCGATCGTACACCTGCCGAAAAGGGAATCCCTCTGTTCCCACGACCGCGACAATGGGCTCTATTGCTCCCACCAGTGCAGCGAGTTGGGTCTCGTGGCCCTTATGGACACAGACTTTCATTCCTGCGACCGCGCCGCATACGGTTGGCGTCGACGCGTCCTCGACGAACAAGGCCGGCTTGTTGGCCACGCCGACAGTGAGGAACGCCAGCGGCACCAGCCAGATCAGCGCCCGGCTTGGTGCGGGCCATCGGCGGTCAAACCGGCGGTGCGAGAGAATCCCGTCGGCGGCAGTGAGTGCGATGACGCTGAGTACCACAATGAACGCGATTCGGAAGATGACCAACGTCGGCGCCTCGTGGAAGCCGAGACGCGGTGGGATGTGCAAAACCGGTGCCACGGCCGCGAACGTGTCGCCGGAGTATCCGGCGAATGTGGTAACGAGGGCGAGAGCGAACGCGGCAGGTGCGATGAAGGCCGATCGCGTGATTAGCCCGATAAGCCACCCGAGGATGAGGAACGCGTTTAGGGCCAACAGACCTGTGGCAGCGACAGCCAGGTCCAGAGTGCCGTAGGTTGCTGAGCGTAGCGTCATGGCTAGAACGGGAGCAAGCGCGAGCAGATACCCGACCGTGACGACCGCGGCTAGTGGGACGAGATTCTGTGCGAGGAATTGACCGCGATCACGGGGAAATTTTGGTAGCGCGAATGGTCGCGTGGGAGGGGTCAGTCGACCGCCGAGGTAGGCGCCCAGGAACGCCACCAGGGGCCCGGTTAGGTCCAGTCGTTGGTGAAACAATGCTGACGTACCGGCCCACTCCTGGTAGGGCCACGACAGCATCTGGAACACGGTGGCGAAGGTGAGCCCGAATACCGCCAGGCCGGCAAGGACATAGAAGGGCGCACCAAGCGGCCAGAAAATTCCGACGCGTCGATCAGACATCGTCGCCGCCCAGCCGCTCGATGATTCCCGCATACGCTCGCTCGAAGGGTGACCCGAGCCCTACGTCTACGCTCGCATCTGCCACCAGCGCGGCCAGCTTCTCCACTGCATCATCGAAAACCATCCGCCCCCCTGCAAGAATTCCCACCCTCTGACACAGGTGAGTCACATCTTCAACGAAGTGGGTCGAAAGGATCACGGGCAATCGTGTCCCGATGTCGGCGATCACCTCTCGCAGGTTAAGCCGCTGCCCCGGGTCCAAGCCAACAGTAGGCTCGTCGAGGATGAGCAGCTCAGGCTCGTGCGCTAGAGCCGTAGCAACACCGAGACGCTGCCGCTGCCCGCCAGACAGAGTCCTCACCTTCGTGTCGGCGCGTTCCTTCAAGTTCACCCGATCGAGAGCCTGACCTGCCGCAGCACCGCAGGCTCTTCGCGGTACTCCATTTACCCAGGCGGCGTAGCTTATCGTGTCTCGCACGCTCATTTCGGCCGCGAAGGTGAAGTGTTGCGGCACAAACCCGATCCGCTTTCCGAATCCCTTGTCTTTGCTGTTGTGCTGGCCGTCGGTCCCTATCGCTGTTATGGTGCCCCGGCGTGGTGTGGTGATGCCTGCGATCAAGTGCAGGAGGGTGGTCTTCCCTGCGCCGTTCGGCCCCAGAAGACCGGTGACACCGGCACTGACCTGCCAGGACAGCCCATCGAGAACGACCCTTCGTCCATAGCCGGCAACAACATCATCCACTACGAGATTCATCGACACTCGACACTCTCAGCTAGGTTGACGCAGAAGACCGCCGACGCGTATCACCCACCGGCGGTCCCACACTCTATAGCTGGGCGAATCTCGCGTAAAGGACGAACTCGACTCTTCGGCCCTTGATCTCAGCGGCCGACGGCTTGCCACTCATCCGAAGTATGCCGCACGACGACTTGGTATGGACGCCGAGGAGCGCGCCGCTGTCGATGCGGATACTCTTGCTAGCACCGACCGACTCGGCCGGATTCAATCTCATTGCCGCTGAAGCTGACCGTTCCTGCAGTCCCCTTGCACGCCGAGATCGCCGTTGCTGAAATTGGCCTGACGGTAGAAGAGGTACGGATCGGGCCCAAACACGTCCTTGGCGAACCGGACCTCGAGGGTGACCGTTCCCGAGCAGCCGGTCCGGCTACCCCACGATTGGTTGGACGACGTGGGGTTGTCGGCACCCAAACCGCATGCGGCCCACGCGGGTGACGCCACTGCGGCCACACCGGCAGCCGCCCCGAGTGCCACTACTACCGTGGCGACGATTTCCTTCATTGAACTCCTCCCGTTAGCGCAGGCATCCGTACCCCTGGCTAGCCCAGCGGCGCCGCCGTCGCCCGTGCCTGCCACATCCGGACAAGTTGACTTGCCCGTAATGAGGACTCAGCTTTCCCGATGAAATCGACGTATAACAATGCGTGATCGTGGTTGAAGCTGATGATCTTCTATCAAACGCCGATCATCGTCGCGAGCTGGGCGAGGCCGTCGCCGTCGCCGGGCCGCGAGGCATGCAAGGGGCAACTGCTGGAGATCTCAGGCGGCGTCACCAATGAGCAAGTCGAGCGGATGTGCCGCGTGGCCACGGTGATCGCGCAGACATGCGACGACAACGAAGCGGCGTGGGCGCGGCCGCCCGCATCCTGGCAATCACCACCACCAAGGAAGATCACCTTCGGCGAATGGCCCGGCCGGTCACCAGCTCCCCGACCCGGGGGTGATGGGCTCGAGGTAGGTCTCCAGCAGCCGTGCGGCCTCGATACAGAGTTCTTCCTTCGTGAGGTCGCCGCCGAACATCGGTGCTGCCACCAAGTCGAGGAAACGCACGAACTCGTCCGCGTTAGCGTTCGTGGCATGTCTGTACTTGTCGCGTTCAGCGTCACGCCCCTGGGCACCGGCGAGGACGTCGGGGCCCTCGTCGCCGAGGCGGTCCGCGTGGTGCGGGAGTCGGGGCTGCCCAACCGCACCGACGCCATGTTCACCACCGTCGAGGGTGAGACGTGGGAGGAGGTCATGGCCGTGGTCCAGGCGGCCGTGTCGGTGGTCCAGGCCAGGGCACCCCGCACCAGTACCGTGATCAAGGTCGACTGGCGCGAGGGCGCGGCCGGCCGGCTCGACGAGAAGGTCGCTTCCGTGGAGCGCTACCTGGCCGAATAGCGCCTCAGGTTCAGAGGCCGTCGAGAAAGTTCAGGGCGGCACGGGCGTTCTCGTGCCGCCACGCGGCCAGGATCGCGGCGAAGCCGGCCGCCTCGTCGCGACGGCGGGCTAGGGCCGGCTCCAGTGGGGCGATCACCGCGCGCTGCGCGGCGGCCAGGTCGCCCACCGGCAGCCCGCGCCGGGTCAGCAGCGCCAGCTTGACCAGGAACTCGGAGCGCAGCTCGCGCACGTGCCGGACCGGCCGGTCCAGCCATCCGGCGACCGCCGCGGCACCCTCGGGCGTGACGGTCAGGATCGAGCGCTGCGGGCCGCGATGGCCCGCCTGCGTCTCCGCCACCACCAGCAGCCCGGCGGCGGTGAGGCGGTCCGCCGCGCGGTACACGATCGGCCTCGGCACGTGCCAGACCCGCCCGACGTCGCCGTCCTCCGCGGTCAGCGCCGCGATCGCGAAGCCGTGCGCCGGCGCCTCATCCACGAGGGTCAGCACGATCCACTCAGCGAGCGACAGCGACGGCGTCGCGGGAGGAATGGACACGACCCGGAGCCTATGCCCGCCCCCTTCCACGGCACGCGGTCGATCGGTAGTCTCACTGTGACTACCGATCCGCGGGGAGGCCGGGATGTTGCAGGCGGTGGGGCGGCTCCCCGACGGCACGCCGCACTACGCCCCCGTCGGGGAACTGCTCACCGAGGGCGACCGGGTCTGCTGCCACCTGTGCGGGAGGTGGTTCCTGTCGGTGGCGAGCCATCTGCGGTACCACGGCTGGACCAAGACCGCCTACATCGCCGCCTTCGGCCTCGAACTCGGCAACCCGCTCAGCGGCCCCGCGACCCGCAAGCGGCGCTCGGCGGCGCTGGGCGCCCGCCATGCGGAGCCGGCGATCCTGGGTGCGCGGCTCGCGGCGCGGGAGCGGGCCGGCAGCGGCGCACTGACCGAGGCCGCCGCGCGCGCCGCCCGGGGGCGCCCACACCCGGCCGAGCGCCGCACGAAGACACTCGCCGCCCTGGCCGGCGTCGACCCGGCGGCCCGCGCCGGGGGCAACCGGCGCCGCGGCGAGCGGCACCGGGCGCGGATCGCGGCCCAGGTGGCCGCGCGGTTCGGGTTCGCGACGTTCGAGGAGTATCTGGCCGCGCGCGTGCGGGCCGGTCTGAGCATGGCCGCGATCAGCCGCGAGGCGGGGCTGCACAAGGACTGGGTGTGCCGGCACGCCCCGGTGACGCAACGGCCGGCGCCGGGCGAGGCACGGCTCGGGCCGGTCGCGCGGGCGCTCGGCCACGCCGGCGTCAGCGCGTATCTGCGGGCCGCGCACGTCGAGCAGCACCGCACCGTCGCGGCGATCGCGCTGGAGGCCGGGGTGTCGCGCTGGACGGTGCTCGCCGCGCTGCGCCACCACGGCATCGAGCCGGCCGTGCACGCGGCGACGCGGCACGCCGCCGAGGCGCGAGGGCGCTCCGCCGCGCGGGCGCTCGGCTTCGCCTCGATCGGCGCGTTCGTGGCCGCGCGGCGGGCCGAGGGCGCGCCATGGAGCGCCCTCTCGGCCGAGTCGGGAATCGCCCCGACCAGCCTGCGCAGATACCAGCAACGAGATATCGGCGACAATTGATCGGATCGTCGCCCGTGGGGCACGAAGTGCGCATCCGGGCCTGGGATGATCCCGGGGTGACCGAACGCTGGATGCACGACCCGGACCCCGCGCTGCGCCCGGCGGCCCACACCCCGGAGGTGCGGTTCGACAGCGCCGGCATCCCCCTCCTCGGCGTGCTGCACGTGCCGGCCGGCCCCGGCCCTCACCCGATCGCGGTGCTGCTGCACGGCTTCCCCGGCAACGAGCGCAACTTCGACCTGGCGCAGGCGCTACGCCGGGCCGGCTATGCCGCGCTGGTCTTCCACTACCGCGGATCGTGGGGCGTCGGCGGCACGTATTCGTGGGGCAACGTCCTGGCCGACGCGGCCCGCGCGGTCCCCGGCATGCGCTCCCTCGCCGCGCGGTATTCGCTGGACCCGCAGCGCGTGGCGCTGGTCGGCCACAGCCTGGGCGGGTTCGCCGCCCTGATGACCACCGCCGCCGACCCTTCCGTCCGCGCGGTGGCGGCGCTGGCCTCCTTCGACTTCGGCGCCGTGGCCCAGGCCCCGGATGCGGTACGGCGGGAGGCCCACGCGATGTTCGGTTCGGACCTCTTTCCGTTGCGCGGCACCAGCGCGGACGCGTTGTTCGACGAGATGCGCGCGGCGGGCCCGGCGTGGTGCCTGGCCGGCCTGGCCGACGCGCTCGCCGGTCGCCCGGTGCTGCTCGTGGCGGCCGGCAACGACACGGTGACGCCGCCACCGCTGCACCACGCGCCGGTCGCCGAGGCCTACAGCGCATCGGAAAGCTTCGAGCACGTGACCTTTCCGACGGACCACGTGTTCTCCGACCACCGCATCGCCCTGACCAAGGCCGTCATCGACTTCCTGGACCGCCGCCTGCGCTGACCGGCTCGCCCTCCGCCCCCGCTCGCACGCCGACCCGCTACAAGCGGTCCTCCACCTTCCCGCGGCCACCCGCGTCACCGGCCATCCGCTCGCGCGCCGGCCGATCGCCCAGCAGCGCCCAGCGCAGGAAGTCAACCGTCACCGCGGCCACCACGTCGAAGTCGCGATCCGGCCCGAGGTACGGCGCCAGATGGTCGCCGTTCGGCAGGTCCAGCAGCGCCTTGGGCCAGGCAAGCGGTTCGTACGCCTCGGTGCAGCCCTCGAAGTTGACGACGCTGTCCTGGCGCCCGTGGACGAACAGGATCGGCGCCGGGCGTCCCGAGTAGCCCACGCCGAACGGCCACTGTCCGCCGGCGAGCACGATGCCCGCCTTGAGCCGGTCGTCACGGTGCTTCGTGAACATGCCGACGGTCGTCATGCCGCCCAGCGAATGCCCTGCCGCGGCGACGGCACCGCTTTCGATGCGGCCCTGCAGCGGATCGCCCTGCGCGGTGTCGAGGGCCAGCACGGCTGTCAGGACGGCCGCGTTGTCGCCCGGCTGATTGACGATGTCTTTGTCGTCGAGCGCCTTCGAGCCGCGGACCGAGTGCGGAAACGTCGGTGCGGCGACGATGAAACCGGCCCCCGCCCAGATGCGGAACAGTCGCAGATAGTCCTCCGGGCGGCGGGTGTATCCGTGGCTGAACACCACGACCGGGAAGCGGCCCGCCGTCGTGGGATGGACAAGCAGCGTGGGCAACGGCCGATCAGCGCCGTTGGCGACCTGCAGCGTCCGCTCCGTGACACCGGACTGGGCGGCGGCGCCGGACGTGGAGCCGGCCTGGTCACCGCGGCCGCATCCGGCGAGCAGCCCGGTCATCAGGAGTGAGCAGGCGAGCAACAGGCGGACCAGGCGCACGGCGCAACCCCCAACGTCATGGCCCGCCCGCGCGCCGAGCCCAGCCGGCCCGCGCCCGGATCATGGCCCTCCGACCATCGTGACATCGCCTCCCGCCAATGAAAAGCGACAGGGAAATCGACTGGAGTCAGGACACCGCTTCCATGAGCATTGCCCCATGGATCACGAGGTGCGCAGGATCAGGGCCAGCGAGTGGCGACAGTATCGGGAGTTGCGGATCGAGGCGTTGCAGGACTCCCCACTCGCCTTCGTTGAGCAATACCAGGAGTCGCTGGCACAGCCGGACCAGTTCTGGCAGGGTCGTGTCGAACGCAGCGCCACCGGCACGGCGTCGAGCACGTTCGTGGCCGTGCACGCCGGACGGTTCGTCGCAAAGGCGAGCTGCTTCGTGGAATCAGACGTCAGTGAGTACGTGTCCGCACACATCGTGGGCGTCTACGTCACACCGCGGTTCCGGGCCCAGGGAGTAGCCGATGCTCTGATGGCTGCGGTGATCCGCTGGGCACAGGAGGAGCCCCACGCCGATCGCATCCGGCTCTTCGTCATAGAAACCAACGACAGAGCCGCAGCGTTCTACCGGCGTATCGGCTTCGTCCCCACCGGCGTGACCATGGCCTATCCCCCGAACCCGGCCTACACGGAGCATGAGATGGAATACCACCGCGACCGCTGACCGCTCGGCGCTCACGGCCTGGAAGCCCAGGCCGCCGGCCACCGGGTGTTCTTCTAGGAGCCGGGCGGGGTGTCGGCGCGGTGGCGGGCCGGGCGCTCGAACGCGATCGTGCCGTCGGAGTGCTCGGCGGCCGGGACGTAGCCGGCGGCGCGCAGGGCGGCCAGGGTCTGCGCCGCCGGCAGGGCGCTGGACAGCACCGTCGGGGCCAGCTCCGTCAGCTCCAGGCCGGCCAGGCCCCGGCGAGCCGGTCGGCGTCGCCCGCGGCCAAGGCCTGGCACAGGGCGGTCGGGGTGCGGTGGGCGACCACGCCCATGAGCTCGTACTCGTGCCAGAGCGCCTCCACCATGGGTACGACCTCTTCGGCGTCGCCGGCCACCAGCGGCCGCAGGTAGGCCAGCATCGTCGCGAGGCCCTCGACGCCGGCCGCACCGCGGCCGGCGCGCAGCGAGGCGAGCACCGCGGCGAGCGTCACGCGCAGCAGCGCGCTGGCGCCGTCGTGCTCGCCGCCGATGAGGGCGGGGCGGCCGTCGAGCAGCAGGGGCGCGGCCGGCATCTGGAACCAGCCGCCGACGAGCCAACCGAACTGCTCGACGGGCTCGAGCTCAAGCCAGTTGTCGAACTCCGCCGACGGCGCCACGCGGTCGCCGGCGATGCCGATCAGGCCGTTCATGCCCGCGACGGTCAGCCAGAAGCGCACGGCCTCCTCGTCGGTGCCGAGCAGCGGCGACCCGGCCGAACCCGTAGCTGTTGGCGATCACCTCGTGCAGCGCGACGGTGCGGATCCACGCGTCGTCGTCCGGGTCGGGCCAGGCAAGCCCCGACTCGAACAGCGCCCGCAGCACCGCGGCGAGCCGGGCGTCGTCCTCGGCGACCCCGAGCGCCCGCGCCAGATCCCGGCGCCGGGTGCCCGCCGCGCGCAGCGACAGGACCTCGGCCGCCTGCAGCTGCGGCAGCGTCAGCAGCGACGCGAGCTGAAGGATCTGCGGCGTCTCCACCGGCGCGACCCTATCTCGTCACCCGCTTGGCGGAACGCCGCGCGACGTCGCGCAGCGAGGCCTCGGTACCGTGTTCAGCCTACCGACCAGCCCCTCCCCGGAGACGACACCGTGACCCCACCGCCGCTCCACGTCGGCTGCGCGATGTGGACCCTCAAGGCCTGGCAGGGCCGCTTCGTGGCGCACCCGCTGCCGGCAGGCGAGCGCCTGCGCGCGTACGCGGGCTGGTGCAACGCGGTCGAGGGCAACACGACGTTCTACGCGACCCCGTCCCGCGAGACCGCGGCCTCGTGGGCGCAGCAGACCGATCCGGCCTTCCGCCTCCTGCCCAAGCTGCCGAGGGCCGTCACGCACGAGCACCGGCTGGCCGGCGCCGAGGAGGAGCTGCGCGCCTTCCTGCACGCGATCGAGCCGCTGGGGCCGCGCGCCTACGCGCTGTGGATCCAGCTGCCGGCCTCGTTCGCCCCGGCGGACGTGCCCGCGCTGGCCGCGTTCCTGCGCCGGCTCCCGGCGTCGTACCGCTACGCCGTGGAGGTCCGCCACCCCGCCTTCTTCGCCGACCCGCGGGCGACGCGGGAGCTTGCGGCGGTCCTCACCGCTGCGGCGGCCGAGTGGATCCCGTTCGACACGACCGCGTTCTTCCAGACCCCGCCGACCAGCGACGCGGAGCGCGACGCCTGGACCAAGAAGCCGCGCACGCCGCTGCGCGAGGAGGCGCTGACCGGCCATCCGATCGTCCGGTACCTCGGCCGCGACGACCCCGCGCGGACCGTCGAGGGCTGGCGGCGCTGGGTGGCCGTCACCGCGGCGTGGCTGCTCGAGGGCCGCTCGCCGACGGTCTTCATCCACACCCCGGACAACGCCGACGCGCCGGAGCTCGCCCGCCGCTTCCACGACGAGGTGCGCGCTCGCGTGCCCGGCCTCCCACCGCTGCCCGACCCTGAGCCGATCGAGCCGCTGACCCTCTTTTGACCGCGTAGCGCCTGCTTCAACTCCTCATGCGCACGCCTCGGCGCGGGTGAGCAGGAGCGTGCGTTCGCGCTCGTTGCGGGTCATCGCGGCGGCGCGCTCGAACTCGGCACGGGCCTGCGCCCTGCGGCCGAGGCGGAAGAGGAAGTCGCCGCGGACCGAGGGCAGCAGGTGGTACCCCCGCAGCGACGGCTCTTGCAGCAGCGGTTCGAGCACCGCCAGGCCGGCCTCGGGGCCGTCGGCCATCGACACCGCGACCGCGCGGTTGAGCTCGACGACCGGCGACGGCGCCAAGGCAGCGAGCCGGGCGTACAGCTCGGCGATGCGCGCCCAGTCGGTCTCCTCGGCGGTGCGCGCCCGCGCGTGGCAGGCGGCGATCGCGGCCTGCAGCGTGTACGTGCCACCGCCCAGCTCCTCGGCGCGGGCGAGGGCGGCCAGGCCGCGCCCGACGAGCAGCCGGTCCCAGCGGCGCCGGTCCTGTTCCAGCAGCATGACGGGCTCGCCGTCCGGGCCGGTGCGCGCGGCCGAGCGGGACGCCTGGATCTCCAGCAGGGCGATCAGGCCGTGCACCTCCGCCTCGGCCGGTATCAGCCCCGCCAGGATCCGGCCGAGGCGCATCGCCTCCTCGCACAGGGCCGGGCGCATCCAGTCGTCGCCGGCCGTCGCGGAGTACCCCTCGTTGAAGATCAGGTAGATGACCTCCAGCACCGAGGAGAGCCGCTCGGCGCGGGCCGGCCCGGTGGGCAGCTCGAAGGGCACCTTCGCGTCGGCGAGCGACTTCTTCGCGCGGCTGATGCGCTGACCCACCGTCGCGCCCGGCACGAGGAAGGCCCGCGCGATCTCGTCGGTGGAAAGGCCGCCGAGCATGCGCAGGGTCAGCGCCACCCGGGCCTCGGGCTTGAGCACGGGGTGGCAGGCGGTGAAGATCAGCCGGAGGAGGTCGTCCTCGATGGGGTCCTGTTCGAGTACCGCATCGAACTGCGAGGCGTCCGTGCACTCGTCCACCGCCAGTGCCGGCAGGTGCCGCTGCAGCACCTGCTGACGGCGGATGGTGTCGATCGCGCGGCGCCTGGCCGTGGTCGCCAGCCAGGCGCCGGGATTGCGCGGAACACCCTCGGACGGCCACTGCTCGAGCGCCGCCACCAGGGCGTCCTGCGCCAGCTCCTCGGCGAGGCCGACGTCGCCGACGAGCCGGGCGACACCGGCGATGACCCGCGCCGCCTCGATCCGCCAGACCGCCTCGATAGCACTTTCCGCGTCGGTACCCGTGCTCACGGGCCCAACATAGTGCGCCCGGCTACTCGAACTCGGCGACCCTGCGCACCTCGACCTCGATGTCGTGGTCGAACAGCGCGGCGAAGCGCGTGGCCCACTCGACCGCCTCGGCCTGGTCGCGCACCTGCAGGATGGCGAAGCCGCCGATGACCTCCTTGGCCTCGGCGAACGGCCCGTCGACCACGATGGTCTGCCCGTCCTTCTTCGTGATGACGGCCGCCCCGCCCGAACTGGGCAGCAACCCCTCCGCCGCGAGCAGCACCCCGGCCTTGCTGACCTCCTCCATGTACTCCCCGACCGCCGCGATGACCTCGGGCGTCGCCTGCCACTGCGCGGCGTTCGAGTCGTCGAGCTTGTGCATCAGCATGTACCGCATCGTCGTGTTCCTTTCGATATGGTGGCTGGCCGCTGCCCAGCCTTCACTACCGCGTCGAGCGGCGCCCGCCGTCTTCGACAAACCCCGGAGAGGAATTTTCGATGCGTGTCCTGTTCGCGTTCGCGGGTGGCAACGGCCACCTCCAGCCCTTGCTCCCGCTCGCCGACGCCGCCGCGGCCCGCGGCCACGCCGTCGCGTTCACGGGTAGACCAGCGCTGCTCCCCAAGTCCTTCGAGGGCTTCCCCGCCGGCGTCGACGAGCCGGACGGCGAGCGCCGCCCGTTGGTCCGCCTCGACCGCGACCGCGAGGAGCGCGAGTTCCGCGACGGCTTCGGCGGCTGGATCGCCCGCGAGCGCGCCGCCGCCACCAAGGAGGTCGCACAGCGCTGGCACCCCGACGCCATCGTCTGCGACGAGGCCGACTTCGGCAGCATGATCGCCGCCGAGGCGCTGGGCATCCCGCACGCATCGGTCGTGGTACTCGCCGCCGGCACGTTCGGCCGCCCCGACGGCCTCGCCGAGTTCCTCGACGAGACCCGGGCCGCGAACGGCCTGCCCGCCGACCCGTCCCTGGCGATGCTCGACCGCCACTTGGTGATCTCCCCGGTGCCGGCGAGCTTCCGGCCCCGCCCCGGCGCGAAGCCGATGCGCCCGATGCCGCTCGTCCCGCCCGTGCCTACCACGCCACCGACCGTCTACTTCACACTCGGCACCATCTTCAACACCGAGTCGGGCGACCTCTTCGCGCGCTTCCTCGGCGGCCTGCGCGACCTGCCGATATCGCTCGTCGTCACCGTCGGCGGCGGGATCGACCCAGCCGAGCTGGGCGCGCAGCCGCCAAACGTGCGCGTCGAGCGGTACATCCCGCAGGCCGACCTGCTGCCGCGCTGCTCGGCGGTCGTCTCGCACGCGGGCTCGGGCACGGTGGTGGGCGCGCTGGCACACGGGCTGCCGATGGTGCTCGTACCGATGGGCGCCGACCAACCGGCCAACGCCGACCGCTGCGAGTCGCTCGGCGTCGGCGTCGTGCTGGACGCGGTCGACAGCACTCCAGCCGACGCCGCGGAGGCGCTACGGGCGGTGCTGTGGCAGCCCTCCTACCGCGACGCGGCACAAGCCCTGCGCACCGAGATCGCCGGCATGCCTTCACCAGCGGAGGTGCTCCCCCTGCTGGAGTCCTTGCGCTGACTCTCCTCGCCGCCGGCTGCTCGGACTGGAGCGGATTCAGCGGTCAGCGCGTCGACGAGGTCCAGCATGGCGCGCCGCACCTGGGCGTGGCCCAGTTCGGCAGCTACAGCGTGGAGCTCCACCCCGGCCGCCCGTCCACGTCACCACTTCCGGATCGACATGCGACCCACTCAAGGTCTCCCAGACGGCCTCGTCCGGCGGTGAGCTTGTTGGCCAATCGTTGACTGTTCCCTCAGTTCCGAGGCCAGCTGCCGGCGGGGCGCCCGACGATGTCGCGGGACGGTGTTGAGCAGGGCCCGTGCGTGCGGCGCGGACAGGAGCTGTTTCGCCCCGCCAGGCACGAGCTCGAGCAGCAGTCGGTGAAGCCGGCTCAGCGCCTCGGTCCGCGCCGGCCCAGCTCGTCGCGGCGGTCGACGAGCAGCTTCAACGCGACCGCGACGTCGTCGACCACGACCTGCCGCAGCCCATTTGCCCGCAATGCCGCGATGGCGATGCAGTGCGCGTCGGCCGGGTCTGTCTTGCGCGTCGTGTGGGCCATCGCCATTGTCGAGAGATTCGGGAATCGGCAGCGGTGGCCCACAAGTACAGCGGTTGCTTGTTCCCGCCTTGCGGAGCATTCGGCGGAAATTCCGCTCGGCCGTGGGCGGCATTGTCGAAAGACGGTCGCGATACACCGATGGCCGCATATTGCCGCCGACCATTCGATGCGTTGCCGGACCGGCGGGCCGGCGCAGTGGTGGTATGGATGCGCGACGACGCTTCGGGGCAGGACCGGGCCGCCCGGCGCCGCCCGCTTGGCGCGGCGCGGGATCGCAGTCGTCTGCCGCGGTGCCGCTTGCGGTACGTTTTGGCTGTTCAAGCGGCGCGACCGGCGGAGGCGGCGAGGGTGGCACCGGCCCATCCACCGATCCGCCGCGCTGGTCGCCGACCGTCGGCGGGGTGTCACCGCGCAGGCGGCGGAGCTTCTCGGCGTGCCGTCTGGCAAGGCCCCATTCCCGATGCCGAGCATGCTCCCGGCGGAACTGCTCATTCGCCGGACAATAACGACGCGACCTGGTCCGGTCACGCATAGCAGCCAGCTCCGTCTTCGAAAATAATTGCAGCTGCCCCATACATGCCATTATCTCAAAACCCGACCGAATCCACCGCCCCGAACGGCGGCCCATAATGTCAGATGGTGCACGCTCATCAGCGTAAGGCGTTCTGAGTCAAGCCTTGGTCGGCGCCGCGCTCGTACCGATGGGTGCCGACCAACCAGCCAACGCCGACCGCAGCGAGGCGCTCGGCGTCGTGCTGGACGCGATGGACAGCACGCCGGCCGACGCCGCGGAGGCGCTGCGAGCGGTGCTGCGGCAGCCCTCCTACCGCGACGCGGCGCAAACCCTGCGCACCGAGATCGCCAGCATGCCTTCACCAGCGGACGCCTGGAGCGTCCAAGCGCGCCGGAACAGCACGCCAAGCAGGTGTGACCCAGCCCGAGTCACCCGCTACGGCCTGGTTCAGGAGCCCTACGAAAAGGGCGTCCTTTTCGACGATCCTGGCCTGTGCCAGTGCAGTTACGCCGCAGCAGCCACGGGCCGCCCAGTCGCCGACATGTCACCTCAGGACCTGCCTTCAGAATGGTTCGGCAATATCGCGCACCCCCACCGCGCGATCGATGACGCCCGCGGTTACCCACAAACCATGCGTACGTATCGACGGCTTCGATGGTGCCGCGCTCCTCTCCGTCGGAGGTCACGGCGACGGGAGCGAACGACCTCATCGGGGCGGGACCTGGCCACGGGCCGTCTACCTCGATGTCTGTGACGACGTAGACCCACTCGGCCTGGCCGAGCCAACTGCGACCGCCGGCGATCGGAGGCGGCCCGGTGAGCGCGTAGACAACGTGCCGACTGGAGCAGATTCAGGCGGTAAGAGCGTCGGCGAGGTCCAACATGGCACGGCGCACCCGGATGTGGCCCAGTTCGGCAGCTACAGCGTGGACGTGTTCGGCGGCGAGCGCGGCGAGCAGGATGTGTGCGTCTGCCTGCGGATCGTCGCGGCCGGACAGCAGCAGTGAGACGTGACGGTGCCAGAAGCGGTACGCACCGATCCGGTAGCGCGCGCCAGGTGAAGCGGTCTCCGACATTCGTACCAGTGGCAGGTGGGCCAGCAGGTAGTCGAGGTAGGCGACCACGAACGCCCGGAGCCGTTCACGCGGGGTCGGGTCATCATCGGGTTTCCCCGGTCCCAGCGGCGCCGAGCCGAACAGGATCGCCTCCTGCAGGGTGCGCTCCTGTTCGTCAAGCAGCGCGGCGGCCAGTCCGGCTTTGTCCCCGAACCGGCGAAACAGCGTGCCCTTGCCGACTCCCGCTGCAGCGGCGATCGCGTCCATGGACACCGCATCGACGCCGTGCTGGCGGAAGAGCGCAGCCGCCGCGTCCAGCACGACGGCCCGGTTGCGGGCCGCGTCGGCCCGCTCGATGGGGGGTGAGCTGCGCAACATCAGCAGCTCGTCCGTCGGGCTAGCAGAAACGGACCACGGTCCGGTAATCTCTTGAGGCACAACCGGACTATAGTCCGATTCCTTGGAGGATGCCATGACCGCCCTCATCGACCGCGAACAGCTGCATACCGAGATCAAGGCCGGCGCCGTCACCGTCGTTGACGCGCTCGGCGGCTACTACTACGCCAAGCAGCACCTGCCCGGTGCCATCCCGCTCGTCGAGAACGACGTCGCGGAGCTCGCCGGCTCGCTCCTGCCAGACCGGGCCGCCGCGATCGTGACCTACTGCTCCAACCCGGCCTGCCCGAACAGTCAACGAGTGGCCGACAAGCTCACCGGCCTCGGCTACACCAACGTGCGCAAGTACCGCGAGGGCATCGAGGACTGGGTGGCGGCCGGCCTACCCACCGAATCCGGCCAACTCACCGGCTGATCCACCCAGACGCGCGGGAAGGCCCGGTCCCGTCCCCGGCCTTCCCGCCCGACCGGCGCCATCGACAGCCCCCTGAGCCGGCCCGTGGTCCGCAGCCGACCAGCGCGGACCGCACTCCGTCGCTGTCGCAGACGCACGGCTGTGTGACCATGGCACGGTGACGGTCGCGTCGGCATACGGCGAGTTCCCCGCGGAGGACGGCAACCGCGTGCTGAGCGCGTTGCGCGACGAGGCCGACGCGTTCGTCGCCGCCCTGGGCGGACTGAGCACCCAGGACTGGGAGCGGCCAACCCGCTGTGTCCCCTGGCAGGTGCGCGACGTGGTGGGTCACGTCATCACCGTCCTGGCACGCGTACCCGAAATGGTCGCCGCGCCCGCGCCGGACCAGCCGGACACCACCGCAACCAGCTATTACCGCGCGGACCATCGGTTCAGCGAGTCCGCGAACGCCGACCGGGTACGGACCGCACACCGTCGCGCGACCGCCGTTGAGGCCGTCGCCCTGCTCCACGACCTGACGCGAACGGTCCAGGCCGTGATCACGTCTTGCCGGCAGGAACCGACCGCCCGGGTCGTACGGACCCGTCATGACGATGCGATGTCGCTGTCGGACTTTCTCACCACCAGAGTGGTCGAACTGACTGCGCACGGTCTTGATGTCGCCGACGCGGTGGGTCACCAGCCCTGGCTGACGGTCCCGGCCGCGGAGCACCTTCAGGAGTTGCTGTTCGGGCCGGACTGGCGCACCGCAGTCGCCGCGCTCGGATGGGACCCCGTGATGCTGCTCCGCAAGACGACCGGTCGCGCTGCCGTCACGGCGGAGGAGTCCATGGAGCTGGCCCGGCTAGGACTGCGCGGACTGACGCTCGGCTGAGAGCGCGCCGAGTCCGATACGGTGAGCCGATGCAGCGGCTAACCGATGAGACGGTGCTGGCGGTCGGCAGGCTGACGTTGGCCGCGACCGAATTGGAGTATCTCCTTGCCTGGATCGGCGCCGATCAGGCAGGTGGCGATCCAGCGGCGGTGTTCGTCGTTCCTGGAGAGTCGTTGCGGGCCGCGCGCGGGTCGGTCCAGTTCGCGCCGCCGGAGCGTCGTGCGGAGTTCATCGGATTGGTCGAGGCCGCCGCGGTGTACCTGACGCAAAGCCAAACGGCCTTGCGGGCAATGTGGTTCGAGAACGGCCGCGTGAACGCGGCGACGTTCGACGAGATCGCCGGACTGCTGCTGCGATGCCGAGACCAGTTGCAGGCGCTCCTCGACGAGGTGAATCGCGCGCCGACCGCTTGAGCTCACCAGCGGCGCAGTTCGTCGGCGGCGTCGGAGAGTTCCCGGCGCAGGCGCGGGTCCAGGTCCGTGCGGGCCAGCATGCCCTCCGCCAACCCCAGGGCCTGCCCGCTGTACAGCGGAAAAGCCAGCCGGACGACGTGCAGCGCCGCGAGCGGGTTGCGGCCCTCCAGCATCGCCGGGAGGTCGGCGAAGTAGCGCTGCACGTACTCGTCCGTCAGCGCCTCCTGGCCGGGCTGCCAGAACGCTCCCGCGTTCGCCACCGCGAGGCGCGGGCTCGGGGCGTGGACGAGGGCCTGCCAGGCGCGGGCCTTCGCCTCCGCCGACGGGAGCGCGGCCCGGCACGCGGCCGCCCGCTCCACCCCCTTCGCGCTCGGGTCCAGGCGCTCCCCGGCGGCGATCTCCGCCTCGCCCGCGGCGCCGAGCGCGACCAGGCGCAACAGCAGCGACCAGCGCAGGTCCGCGTCGACGACGAGGCCGTCCGGGGCGCCGGGGCCGTCGAGCCAAGCCCGCAGCATCGGTACGTCGCCGGGGCCCGCGACGCTGACGAGCGCCCGGGCGGTCGCGAGCTGCCGGCCGGTGCCCGGCGCGGCACCGGCGAGCGCGCCCGCGCAGACCTCGGCGAGCGCGCCGAACGGGACGAGGCCGCGCCGCGCGAGGGCGTCGCGGGCGAAGGCGAGGACCTCGTCGAAGACTCCCTCCTGCCGCTCGGTGGGCAGCGCGGCCATCAGCAGCGCGAGGAACTCGGCGGCAGGCAGTTCGCCGTCGCGGACCGCGTCGATGACGCCGGTCCAGACCACCGCGCGGGCGAGCGGGTCGTCGAGGTCGGGCAGGACGGCCGGCAGGGCGGCGCGGCCGAAGGGGTCGAAGCGGATCTTGGCGTAGGTCTCGTCGCCGTCGTTGAGCAGCAGCACGGTGCCGGTCGGGGCGGCGGCCAGGCCCGGGATCGTCGCGTGCGTGCCGTCGATGGTGAACGGCACGCGCAGTACCGAACCGTCCGAAGCGTAGGCGGAGACCGTGAGGCGGTGCGGTCGCAGCGGGCGCCCGGTCTGTTCCACCGTGAGGCCAGCGGGGCCGTCGGCGGCGCGCGTGGGCACCGGCCGCAGGGTGTTGACGCCGCTACTGCGCAGCCAGAGCTCGGCCCAGCCGGTGAGGTCGCGGCCGGCTGCGGCACCGAGCACCGCCAGCAGGTCGGTCAGGGAGGCGCTGCCGAAGCGGTACCGCCGGAAGAACTCCCGCAGCCCCGCGAGGAACGCGTCGTCGCCGACATGCACGGCGAGCTGGCGCAGCACGGCGGCGCCCTTGGCGTAGGAGATCCCGTCGAAGTTCTGCATCGCGACCGCGGTGTCGGCGACGCCGTCGGGGGCGACCGCGTGCGTCGAGGGGCGCTGGTCGGCGAGGTAGCCCCAGCGCTCCCGCCAGATCGCGAAGTCGGCGGCGGCGTGCGGGTGCAGGCCGGTCTCGGCCGCGACTCGCCAGCCCATGTACTCCGCGAACGCCTCGTTGAGCCAGACGTCGTCCCACCAGCGCAGCGTGACGAGGTCGCCGAACCACATGTGCGCCATCTCGTGGGCCATCACCACGAACCGGCGGTGCCGCTCGCTGTCGGTGGCCCGGGCGCGGAACAGGAACTCCTCCCGGTAGGTCACCAGCCCCGGGTTCTCGACGGCGCCGCCGGAGAACTCGGGGACGAACGCCTGGTCGTACGCGCCGAACGGATACCGCACGCCGAAGAGCTCGTGGTAGCGGTCGAAGCTCGCCGCGGTCGCGCCGAACAGCTCACCGGCGTCGGCGTCGAGGTAGGGCGCCAGGCTGCGCCGGCACAGCAGGCCGAGCGGGATGCCGTCGTGCTCGCCCTCCAGCACGTGCCAGGGGCCGGCGACGAGGCTGAAGAGGTACGTCGACAGCGGCGGCGTGGCCTCGAACTCCCACCGCCCGCCTGTGCTGCCGGCCAGGCCCGTCCGCAGCGGTGCGTTGGCCCGCACCGTCCACCGCTGCGGCGCCAGCACGGTGAACGCGATCGGCGCCTTGAGGTCCGGCTGGTCGAAGCAGGCGAAGATCCGCTGCGCGTCGTCGAGGGGCGCCTGCCCGTACAGGTAGACCTCGCCGTCCTCGGGATCGACGAACCGGTGCAGCCCATCGCCGCTGCGCGAGTACGGCGCGACGAACTCGACCTCGAGCCGGTTCTCGCCCCGCAGGCCGGGGAGCGCCAACCGGTTGTCGTCGCGGCCGCCGCCGTCCAGTGCCGCCCCGTTGAGCTCGGCCTTGACGATCCGCCCGCCCCTGATCTCGGCGAACGTGCCCGCCCCGGGCTCGGCGCAGCCGAACTCGACGACGGTCCGGGACACGAACTCGTCGTCCCCGGTGAGATCCAGCTCGATGGTGTAGGAGTGCACGCGCAGCAGCCGCGCGCGACGGTCCGCCTCGGCACGGGTCAGACTCGGCATTGTCAGCACGCTACCCGCTCGAACCGTGCCCCTCGGAACGGCGTGCGGGACATTGTTCCCGGGCACTCGGGACGCGACAGCGGTGCGGCCCGGGTCGGACCGGCGGGATCGTACGGGGCATGACCACTGCGATCATCACCAGAACCGGGCGCGCCTGGGCGTTCAGCGGAGCGCTCGGGGGCCTCGCCGGGCTAGCCGGGCTGATCATCGGCTCGAACCTCACCACCTCCGTCGGCGACAAGATTCAGGACAACACGCTCGTCGTGGCCGAGATCGCCGGGCGGCGCGATTACGTGTGGCTCACCCAGGTCGTGTGCGCGATCGCCGCGTGCTGCCTGATCGTGTTCGCGGCCGGGCTGCGGCGGCACCTCGCGGCGCAGGAGCCGGCCGGCAGCCTGGTCCCGGGCGTCGCCGCGGGCGGGCTGGGGCTCGTCGCCGTCGCGCTGCTCGTCGGGGGCGGCATCTGCACGGAGTTGTACTGGGCGCTCGGCGAGCCGCAGCGCTGGGACCCCGACACGATCGCCACGCTCGTCGAGGTCTACAACACGATCTCCTGGCTATGGCTGGGGGCGGGGATCGCGGCGGCGGCGGTCGCCGTCGGCGGGTTCCGGCACGGGTCGGCGAGCCGGTGGCTGGCCGGGTTCAGCGCGCTCGTCGCGGTGCTAGTGCTGGCCACGCAGGCGTTCCCGGCGCAGTACGCCGCGCTGTTCCCCGGCGGCCTGTGGGTCCTCGTCGCGGGGATCGCCTTCGCGTCGACCGGGCGCGGCCGGAACGCGGTCATCTAGTGTGCGGGCGATGAGGGCGTGGTCGTGGTGCGGCGCGAGCTCGGTCACGGCCGGCCTGGCCGTCGTGGCCGGCTGGCTCGCGCTGCGCAACGGCGCGCCCGTGGGCGAGGTCGCGTACCTGCCGCCGGTCGTGGCGTGCGCGGTGACCGGCGCGCTGCTGGCGAGCCGCCGGCCCGGCAACCCGGTCGGGCCGCTGCTGCTCGGCAGCGCGCTGTCCTTCGCCGTGCTGGAGTGCTGCGGGCAGGCCGCGGTCGCCGGCGTCGGCGCGCTCGCGTGGCCGCAGACGTGGCTGTGGGTACCGGCGAACCTCGGCCTCGCGCTGGTCCCGCTGTACTTCCCCGACGGGCGGCTGGCACCGCGGTGGCGCTGGCCGGTCCGTGCGCTGCTCGGGCTCGCCTCGCTGGCCGCGGTCACGGGTGCGCTGCGGCCGGGGACGAACGACCAGGTGCGGCCGCAGGCGCCGGCCAATCCGCTCGGCGTCGAGGCGTTCGCCGGGATCGCGCGCGTCGCCGAGAACGTGTTCACCGTCGGCGCCGGCCTCGCGTTCGTCGCCGGGGCGGTCACCGTGGCCGCGCACACCCGCGGGCTGGACGGCGTGCGACGGCAGCAGGCCCGGTGGCTCGCGTACGCGGCCGGCCTGGTCGCGCTCGTGGTGCTGGCGCGGCTGGCCACCGGGCTGCTCGACGCGCACCCTGACCGGGTGTGGCCGCCCGCGGACGCGCCGTGGGACGTGGCCGGCGGGCTGTCGATCGCGGTCGTCCCGGCGGGCATCGGCATCGCCGTGCTGCGGCACCGGCTCTTCGACATCGACCTGCTCATCAGCCGTACTGCGGCGTTCGCGGCCCTGACCGCGGCCGTGGCCGGCGCCTACCTGCTCGTCGTCGGCGTGCTCGGCGCCTCGTCGGTGCTCGCCGCCGTGGCCGCCGCGCTCGTCTTCGGCGCGCTGCGGCAGTGGGTGCAGCGGCGGGTCAACCTGCTCGTGTACGGCGAGCGAGACGCCCCGTACACCGTGCTGGCGCGCCTGGGCGAGCGCCTGGCGGCCGTCCCCGACCCGGGCGCGATCCTGGCCACGAGCACCGCCACGGTCCGGGAGGCGCTGCGACTGTCCTATGTGGGCATCGAGGTCGATGGCGGCCCGGTGTACGCGCTCGGCGCCCGCCCCGCCGAACCGGTCACGCTGCCGCTCGTCACCGGCGGTGAGCCCGTCGGCGCGCTGCTGCTCGGCCCGCGACCGGGCGAGGCGGCCCTCGGCCCCCGCGACCGGCGCCTGCTGGCCGACCTGGCCCGGCACATCGGCGTCGCGGTGCAGGCGGTGCGCTACTCCGCGGACCTGCAACGCTCCCGCGAGCGGCTCGTCATGGCCCGCGAGGAGGAGCGCCGGCGGCTGCGCCGGGACCTGCACGACGGCCTCGGCCCGACGCTGGCCGGGCTGACGATGCGCGCCGAGGCGGCGCAGGAAGTCGGCGGCGACGCGGCCCGCCGGCTGCTCGAGGAGATCGTCGCCGACGCGCAGACCGCGGTCGCCGACGTACGGCGGCTCGTGGAGGGTCTGCGCCCGCCCGCGCTCGACACGCTCGGTCTGGTCGGGGCGCTCCGCGCGCACGTCGCGGGCTGGCCGGCGGCCGGCGGGCCCCGGGTCGGCCTCGACGCGCCCGAGTCGCTGTCCGGCCTGGCCGCGGCCGCGCTGCCGGCGGCGACGGAGGTGGCCGCGTACCGGATCGCGGTCGAGGCCCTCGCCAACGCCCGGCGGCACGCGGGGGCGACCGCGGTACGGCTGCGGCTGAGCCTCGACGACGGCTGGCTGAGCCTGACCGTGACCGACGACGGCCACGGCACGACGATCCCCGCGGGCGCGGGAGACGGGGTTGGCATGCACTCGATGCGCGAGCGGGCCGCCGAGCTCGGCGGCGACCTCACGGTCACGTCGTCGGCGGAGGGCACCACCGTGTCGGCCCGCCTGCCGCTGGGGGCCGGCCAATGAGCGGGCCGATTCGCGTGCTGATCGTCGACGACCACGAGCACTTCCGGGCCGGGCTGCGGGCGCTGCTGGCCACGAGCGCCGAGGTCGAGGTCTGCGGCGAGGCGGCCAGCGGCGAGGAGGCGCTGGCCGCGCTCCCCCGGCTGCAGCCCGACGTGGTCCTGCTCGACCTGGTCATGCCCGGCATGGGCGGCATCGCCGCGATGGCGCGGATCGCGGCGGCCATGCCGCACGTGCGGGTCCTGGTGCTGAGCATGGCCGACGACGACGATTCGGTCTTCGCCGCCGTCCGCGCGGGCGCGCGCGGCTACGTGCTCAAGGGCGCCCGCCGGACGGAGATCATCCGCTCGATCCGGGTCGTCGCGGACGGCGAGGCCATCTTCGGCCCGGCGATCGCGGGCCGGCTGATGGGGTACTTCGCCGGCCTGGACCGCACCGCCCCCGACCCGTTCCCTGAGCTCACCCAGCGCGAGCGGCAGGTCCTCGCGCTGATCGCCCGTCACCTGACCAACCCGCAGATCGCCGAGCGGCTGGGCGTGAGCCAGAAGACCGTCCGCAACCACGTGTCGAACGTCTTCACGAAGCTGCAGGTCGCCGACCGCGCCCAGGCCATCGTCATCGCCCGCGACGCCGGTCTGAACGAATGATCCGCTCGGCGACGCCCAGGTTGACGAGCCAGCCCGCCAGCAGGGCCACGGCGCGCCACGGGGTGTAGCGCGGGTCGGCCTCGTCCAGCGCGATGAACAGCGGCACGCTCGTCAGCGCCTGGGTGCCGGCGCCCATGCCGATCGCGTAGCCGCGCAGCATCCACGCGCGGTGTGCGCGCAAGTCGCGGCGGCGCGCGGCCAGGAAGCCCAGGACCAGGGCGGCGAACATGGCGGTGCCGAAGACGTACCGGAAGACGCTGAGCGCGGTGTCGTCGGTCGCCGGCAGCGGGTAGTACGCGGTCATCCACAGGCCCGAGGCGGCCACGGCCAGGCCGCACACCACCAGCACCCGGCCCGCCGCCCGGTGCCAGCGGCGGTGCCGGGCGCGCAGGCCCGGCGCGAGCTGAAACGCGCCGAGCACGGCGAAGGTCACCGCGCCGACGATGTGGATGATCACGGGGACCGGCATGTCGACGAAGCGGGCGTTGCCGGGGGTGCGCTCGGCGCCGCCGGCGAGCTCGGCCACGCGCAGGCCGCCGGCCAGGGACGGGACGAAGGCCAGCAGGAGCAGGCCGGCGATGATGGGCCAGTCGCGGCGCCTGCGGCCGCGCTGCGGGGCGGTGACGGTCGTCATGAGCACCGATGGTGAGACCGGAACCGGCGCGGTTCATCGGAACTTGGGCCGCAGCCGGGCCGCACCAAAGTTCAGGAACCGGGTCGGACGCGATTCGTCTCGTACGCCCACATCGCGATCTCCACCCGGTTGCGCACGCCCAGCTTGAGCATCAGCGCGGTGACGTGGGTCTTGACCGTGCTCAGCGTGATGAACAGCTCGTCGGCGATCTCGTTGTTCGTCCGGCCCCGCGCCACCCGGGCCAGGACCTGCTCCTCGCGGTCGGTCAGGGGCTCGACCGGCTGGCGGGGCGGCGCGGACGGGCCGGTGTCGGCGAACGCCCGCAACAGGCGGGTGGTGACGCTCGGCGCGATGAGCGCGTCGCCGTTCGCGGCGGCGTGCACGGCCTGGGCGAGCAGGGCGGGGCCCGCGTCCTTGAGCAGGAAGCCCCGCGCTCCGGCGCGCAGGGCGGCGTACACGTACTCGTCGAGATCGAACGTGGTGATGACCACGACGGCGATCGGATCCGCGACGGCCGGGCCGGCCAGCTGCCTGGTCGCCTCCAGCCCGTCCATGCCGGGCATGCGTACGTCGACCAGGCACACGTCGGGGCGCAGGCGGCGGGCCAGCTCGACAGCGCGCCGCCCGTCGGCTGCCTCGCCGACCACCTCGATGCCGGGCTGCGCGTTGAGGATCATCGTCAGCCCGGTGCGGACGATCTCCTGGTCATCCGCGACCAGCACCCGCACGGTCACCGGCCAATGCTACGGGCGGGATGGCACCCCCAGATCCGCCGAAAGTACGACCGGCGACGAGGACCCCGGCGAGCGCGGGGACGAGCGCGACGCCGAACGCGGCGAGATATGCCGCCGGGCCGGCATCGACGAGCGCGGCGAAGAGGGAGCCGCCGATCGCGAGCGCGACGGTGGTCAGCAGCGCGTCGGCGACCTGCAGCGCGGAGCTGTTCACGCCCTGCTCGGACGGGGCGGAGTAGCGCAGCACGAGCGCCGCCGTGGCCGGGGCGGCCAGGCCCATGCCGAAGCCGCCGAGGCACCAGCCGGCGACGACGACAGCCACCGGTACGCCCGCGAACGCCACAGACATCGCGGACAGCACACCGGCCGCGATGCCGGCCGCCCCGAGCCGCAGCCGGGCGGCGTCCGACAGCCGCTGCGCCTGCCGCGCCTGGACCCACGAGCCGGCCGACCAGAACAGCGCGCCGACGGTCACGGTGAGGCCGGCGAGCACGGGGCTCAGGCCGCGCTCGCGGGTGAGCATCAGCGGGATGAAGACGTCGGCCTGCACGAACGCGGCGCCGGCCAGGCCGCGCAGCAGCACCACGCTCGGCAGGCCGCGGGCGGCGGCGAGGCTGCCGGCCGGCAGCAGGCGCGCGCCGCACACGAGCGCGACGACGAGGCCGGCGGCGAGCACCGCCAGTCCCTGCGGCGAGAACCGCTGCCCGCCGAGGTACAGCAGGAGCACGCCGGCCGCGGTGCCGGCCGACAGCAAGAGCCGCTTGTTCGTCGAGGTTCTCGCGGCATGGGGCGCGCCGCCGCCGACCGTGCGCACGCGCGGCCAGATGAGCAGCATCGCCGGCGCCGCGGCGAGGACGACGAGCAGGAAGACCCAGCGCCACCCGACGTACTGCACGATGACGCCCGCCACGGCCGGCCCAGCGATCGCCGGCAGCACCCAGGCCGCGGCGAGCGCCGAGAACACCCGGGCGTGGGAGTCCACGGGGTAGGCCCGTCCCACCACCACGAACAGCGCCACGTTGACGAGCCCGCCGCCGAAGCCCTGCACCAGCCGCCCGGCCACGAGCGCCCACATGTTCGGCGCCATCCCGGCGATCAGCAGCCCCAGGCAGAACAGCGCGACGCCGGCCGCCGCCGGGCGGCCCGGGCCGGCGCGGTCGCTCCACGCTCCGGACAGGACCATCCCGACCACGCTGGTGGCCAGGGCGCCACCGAAGGCGAAGCCGTACAGGGACAGGGCGTCCCCGTGCGCGTCCAGGGCCCGGGACACGGCCGGCATGGCCGCGGTGACCGCCACCGCCTCGAAGGCCACGAGCGTGACCAGGGTCACCATGCCGACGGTGAGCGTGCGTCTGTCCTCGTTCTCCACGACCGCAACATCGCACCTCAACAGGGCTTGAGGTCAAGGCGGCCCGGCTTCCGGTGGGACGCGCCTCTCGTGCATGCGCCGTTCGATCGTTTCGTCCCGGTGCGTCCCGACGGCCACACCGCGTGGACGGGCACCGAGGGAGACCTCACCGTCGCACTCCGCGCGCATCTGGACGCGGCTCGGTGATCCCGAACACCTCGATCCGTCGATCCCTTGACATGGGAGCGTTCATCGATGTGTCATGCCGGTCACATAGCGGTTCTCGTTGGGTTGCCGCCGCCGCACAGACGACGCACACGGGGACGACGGAACGCTTGCGAGACGTGCCGGGCCCCGCGCCGCCACGGGGGGCCCGGCACCCGCTCAGCCGTGTCGCAATCGAGGCGTGTCACCCTTCTCCACGATCACGAACTGCCCCATCATGCCCTCGTCCTCGTGCTTGAGGACGTGGCAGTGGAACATGTACGCCGTGGTCGGGTCGGCGTAGTCGGCGAACCGGGCGATGATCGAGTACTGCTGCCTCGGCTCCAGGAAGATCGTGTCCTTCCAGCCACCGAGCTCCGGCGGCGGCGCGGCACCGCTCACCGACAGCACCTGGAACTGCACGTCGTGGATGTGGAAGCTGTGCGGCGTGTCGTGCCCGTTGGACACGTTCCACACCTCGATCGTGTCCTTGACGATCACCGCGTCGACGCGGCCCATGTCCATGCCGTGGCCGTTGATGTCGCGGCCCTTCAGCTGGAACGTGCGGGTCTGCGCGGCCCGGCCCGGGTCCAGCCGGGGCGTGGCGACCAGGGTCTGCGGCAGGGTCGCCGGGGCCAGGCTCGCCGCGGCGCGCAGCTGCAGGACGTCGAAGGAATCCTGGCCGCCGTTGAACTTGCTCTGCAGGCCCGAGCCGAGCGACCGGACGCTGCGCAGCGTCACCCGCTCCCCCGGCTTGAGCGCCACCACGATCTCGGCACGCTCGCCGACGGACAGCCGCACGTGGCTGGTCATGTACGGCCGGTCGAGCAGCCCGCCGTCGGTGCCGACCAGCGCGAAGGGGCGGTTGTCGGCGAGGGCGAAGTTGTAGACGCGGGCGGTGGATGCGTTGAGCAGCCGCAGGCGGACCAGCTCGGAGCGCACGTCGAGGTAGGGGCCAGGGGTGCCGTTGACCAGGATCTCGTCGCCGAGCACGCCGATGTCGCCGCCGAAGCGGCTGGACATGCCCAGCTGCGCGCCGTCGAAGTCCTTGTCCTGCACCATGACCGGCACGTCGTCGACGCCGTAGTCGTGCGGCAGCGCGCGCTGCGCGGGCTCGTCGTCGTCGACGATGAACATGCCGGCGAGCCCCCGGTACACCTGGGTCTCGGTGCGCTCGCCCGGGTGCGGGTGGTACCACAGCGTCGCCGCCGGCTGGTCGATCGTCCACGCCGCCTGGAAGGAGCCGCCGGCCGGGATCGGGCGGTGCGGCCCGCCGTCGACCTTCGCCGGCAGGTGCATGCCGTGCCAGTGCACCGTGGTCGGCTCGGCGAGGGTGTTGCGCACATTCACCACGACCCGCTCGCCGCGCTTGGCCCACAGCGTCGGACCGAGATATGCGCCGTTGTACCCCCACGTGCGGGTAGAGCCGTGCCCGAGGTCGCTGTCGCCGGGCTGCGCGCGCAGCTCGAAGACCCGCCGCCCCTCGCCGTCGACGCTCGACGCGGCCAGCGGCGGCACCCGCAGCGGCCGGGTGAAGTCCACCCGCTGGTCCAGCGGCGGCCGGGCGAAGATCCAGGTGATCGCGGCGACCCCGCCCCCGCAGCAGAGCAGCAGCAGGCCGAGGCCGCCGAGCAGCCACTTACGCACGATCGTTCCTCCTACATGTAGCTGGGCTACATGTAGGCTCTCTTGAGCTCGCGCCGCGGGTCCAGACCCGAGCCGGGAAGCCGGGGGAACCTCAGGGTCCACCTCAGGGTCTACTCGGACTGCGCCGCGCGTCCCCGCGGGCATACTGAGTCGGTGGTTAACGCCGGCCCCATCGATGCCTACATCGCCGCACTGCACGGCGCCCTGCGCGGCCCACGAGCGGCAAAGGCCGACCTGGTCGCCGAGGCGCGCGACGGCCTGATCGACGCCGCGGCCCGCTACG
Organism: Dactylosporangium sp. NPDC051484; assembly: GCF_040689395.1. Lineage (NCBI taxonomy): Bacteria > Bacillati > Actinomycetota > Actinomycetes > Micromonosporales > Micromonosporaceae > Dactylosporangium > Dactylosporangium sp. NPDC051484. The sequence goes on from NZ_JBFAZX010000036.1 coordinate 62,019, forward strand.
AGGACGCCGGCCTGGACCGCACCGCGGCTGAGCGCGCGGCGGTCGAGGAGTTCGGCCCCGCCGCCGACCTGGCCCCCGAGTTCCAGCGCGAACTGGCCCTCGCGCAGGGCCGGCGGACCGCGATCCTGGTCGGCGCCGCGATCGCGGCCCAGTCGGTGGTCTCCGAGCTCACCTGGCGGCACGCCGCGACGGGCTGGGCGTGGCAGCCCGGCCGGGCCTACGCGATCCTCGCGAACACCATCGACTACGCCGCCTACGCCGTGGTGGCCGGCGCCCTGCTCGCCGTGGTGGCGTGCGGCATCGGCACCCGATACGTGGCCGTGGGCCGCGGTTTCGTGCGCGCCACGGGCATCGCCGCGATCGGCGTCGTCGCCTTCTTCGTGCTCGGCGGGATCGCGCTGTCGGCGTTCAGCCCAATGTGGAACGGCCACACCGACGGCACCTCGCCGCTGTCGATCGCCGCCTCGACGCTCACGATGACGCTGCCGGCCTGGATGGCGTACTCCGGCCTGCGCTGCGTGCGCGCCTCGACCACGCGCTAGGGCATCACGGCACCGGGTCGGCGGTGCCCCGCGGGGTCGAGGGGTTGCAGCGGCGGATTCGCGCCGCGGTCAGCCGGGATCCCTCCACGAGCCCGTAGCGCCGCACCGCCTGCAGTCCGTAGTTGCTGCAGGACGGGACCTGCCGGCAGCGGGTGGGCAGGTGCGGGGAAACGAAGCGCTGGTATCCCCGGATCACGGCCATCCCCGCGCGGCCCGGGCGGCTGGCAGCGCCGCGCGCCGGACGGCTCGGCGCGGAGACCGCCATCAGCGACAGCAGCGAGCCGAGCAGGAACGGGCCGCAGTCGCAGCCGTCAAGATCGCAGCCCGGCGCGCAGCCGCTGTCGCTGTCGCGCCGGCGGCGCCGCTCCTGCCGGCGCGCCCGCCGGATCGCCCGGATCTCCCTGATTCGCATGGCGGCGATTTTCGGCGGCCATCGCGCGGTCATCAAGCTTTGGTCGTGGTTCCGACCCCGTCCATGAGCAACCGGATCAGGCGCTTGGCACGCTCGTCGCCGGCCGGACCCGGCTCAACCACCATGCCGGCGCCGTGGCCGATGCGCAGCAGGTCGCTGCCGTCGATGTCGGTGCGGGCTACGCCGGCCTCCTGGGCGCGGGTCAGCAGCGTACCGACCGACCAGCGCAGCATGTCGTGGGCGCCGATCATGAGCTCGGCGTCCTTGTCGTAGATCGCCTTGAGGGCGTCGGACAGGCCGCGGTACCGCCGCAGATGCTCGATGAACGCACGCAGCCACGCCCCGAGCGCCGCCAACGGGTCCGGCTCACCCTCCGCCAGACGCGCGGCCTCGTCGCGCAGCAGCACGATCCGCTCATGGAACACGGCGTCCAGTAAGTGCTGGCGGGTGGGGAAATGGCGGTACAGCGTGCCCGGGCCTACGCCGGCGCGCTTGGCGATGTCGTCCAGCGACGCGTCCGCGCCCCGCTCAGCGACGGCCTCGCTCGCCACGGCGATGAGCCGGTCGTAGTTGCGGCGGGCGTCGGCGCGCTGCGGCCTGGCGATGGGCGGCATGCAACCCCCTTGCTAACCGGAGACTGTCTCCGTATTGTCGAAACGGCGGAACCGGAGACTGTCTCCCATTAAGCGTAGTTCCGCGCACCCATCATTGCCCAGGGAGGCCGCTCAACCATGCCCAGGCAACGCCTCGCCCTCGCCGTGATCGTGTCCTGCCAGCTGCTGCTGGGCATCGACGCCACCATCGTCAACGTCGCGCTGCCCGGCATCTCCGCGGCGCTGCGCTTCGCCCCGGCCGGTCTGGCCTGGGTCCTCAACGCGTACACGATCGCCTTCGCCGGCCTGCTCATGCTCGGCGGCCGGCTCGGCGACGTGCTGGGCCGGCGCCGCATGTTCGTGACCGGTGTGCTGGTGTTCACGGCCGCCTCGCTCGCCGCCGCGCTCGCGGAGCGGCCCGGCTGGCTGCTGGCCGCCCGCGCCCTGCAGGGCGCGGGCGCGGCGCTTGCCTCGCCCAGCACGCTCGCGCTCATCACCGGGACCTTCGCCGAGGGGCCGGAGCGCAACCGCGCGCTCGGCGTCTCCTCGGCGGTGATCAGCGGCGGCGCGTCGCTCGGGCTCGTGCTCGGCGGCGTGGTGACCGCCGCCGTCAGCTGGCGGTGGGTGTTCCTGGTCAACGTGCCGATCGGGATCGTCATCGCGCTGCTCGCGCTGCGCCGCCTACCCGAGACCGAGCGCCACGCGGGCCGCTTCGACGTGCCCGGTGCGCTGAGCGTCACCGCCGGCATGCTGGGCATCGTGTACGGGCTGATCCGGGCCGCCTCCGCGGGCTGGGGTGACGCCCGGGTGCTCGCGGGCATGCTCGGCGGCGCCGCCCTCCTCGCCGCGTTCGTGGCGATCGAGGCGCGCACCGCTGCGCCGATCGTGCCGCTCCGGCTGTTCCGGGACCGGCAGCGCGCCGCCGGGTACGCCGCGCTCCTGCTCATCGGCCCCAGCCTGATCGGTCCGTTCTTCTTCCTGACCACCTACCTGCAGCAGGTGCGCGGGCTGGGTCCGGTGCCCACCGGCCTGGCGTTCCTGCCGATGACGGCCGGGCTGTTCGCGGCGGCTCGGTTCGTGCCGCGGCTGTTGGCCCGCTTCGGCCACCGGCTCGTGATCGGTTGCTCGCTCGTCACGCTCGTCGCCGCCGGACTGCTGCTGTCGCGGGTGAGGCCCGCCAGCCCCTACGCCGCCATCCTTGGGCCGCTGGTGCTCGTCGGGGTGGGCGGGGGATGCTCGTTCGTCCCGCTGTACAGCCTCATCCTGTCCAGGGTGACCGGACGCGAGGCCGGCGCGGCGTCCGGGGTGCTGCAGACCACGCAGTGGCTGGGCAGTTCGTTCGGCCTTGCCGTGATGGTCGCGGTGGCCGGCGCCTCAGGCAGCACCGACGTTCTCGGCCGCGCCTTCGTCGCCGCGGCGGTGCTCGCCGGCGCGGCCTTGGTGCTGCTCATGGCCGTCCTGCGCCCGACCGCGGCGACGGACTCAGGAGATGCGAAAACGCACCCGGATGGCCGACTTCGTGCGGGCGGCCGGGAATGTCCGGACAGTCCCGGACACCCGGACGAAGTCGAACAACCGAGTGCGTCGCTTGGGGGTTGAATGCTGTGGTGGGGCGCCGGCCGGCGGGGCTGATCCGCCGGCCAGGCCGAAGCCACACCATGAACGTCGCGCGGTATTAGTTGGCCGCGATCCCCGGCACGCCGCCGGTGCCGCTGTGGAACTGGGTGCCCTGCGCGAACGCGGTGTCGAAGCGCTGCTGCAGGGCGTTGAGCTCGGAGAAGTTCGCCTGGTGCGAGTTCTCGCTGCCCT
>NZ_JBFAZX010000037.1:0-59508 GCF_040689395.1 Dactylosporangium sp. NPDC051484
ATCCTCGCCAAGGTCCGCTGGGTCCAGACCAGCATCAAGCAACTCGTCGACAACAACTCGAAGTAACGACAGCAGGATCACGAGACACTAGGCGGGCGTTTGCGGTAGTGCTCCATTCGCGGTGGCGAGCGCCCCGGCCGTCGTGTCACTCGCCGAGCCCGTATGCTGCACCGGCTCGACGACACGGGGAGAGATCATGACGAGGTACATTGCCGGGCCGCTGCTGGCCGGATTCCTGACTGCAGGGCTGCTGGCCGGATGCGGCGGTGGGAACTCCGGGGAGGCGGCCGCCCCGCCTGCGGCCAGTGCCCCGGCGTCGGACACGGCCGCTGCGTCGCCGTCGGCGTCGCCGCTTCCAACGGCGTCCGACGAGTTGGCGACGGTGTTGGCAGCGCTCAAGCAGACGACGTCCGAGGGCTTCGCGTTCACCTTCGGTAACCCGACGTACAGCATTGCGGGCGTCTATGACCCGCGCAACGGCGGGATGCGGCTTGGTCAGGTGCCGGAGGAGATCACCGTCATCGGCACCGACGTCTGGGCGCGCGTCGAGCCCACCGTCTCCCTGCACTACAGCGTGCTGAAGTTCGCGCCTGGCCAGCACGAGATCGGCGTGGCGCTCCCGTCGGCGCTGCTGTCGTTCCTGGCGACGATGCCCCACTGTATGGGCCCGGCGGTGGGCGCGTCCTGCACCGGCGAGCTCGACCTCACCAAGGTCGGGCCGGCCGTGCCGCCGGCCGCGGCGAAGCTCGCCCAGGTGCTGGTCGCGATGGCGCCGGCGGCCGTGGCGCGGGTGCCTGTGACCGTCCGGCTCGACGCCGCCGGGCGCCTCGCCTCGGTCAAGGTCGTCATGGACGTTGACGCCGGGCCGGACGAAGTGGAGCTGACGATCACCGGGCCGAGCAGCGCGTCGGTGGCCAAGCCGGCCGGGCGGATCGTCGAGGCCCCGATGGACGCGTACTGACGGCGCAATCGTCGGTATTCGCGCGCCGCAGCTTCCGCAGAGGCAGTCGGCGAGGGCGTCGAGGTTCCAGCGGAAGTAGCCGCCTGGGCCGTTGATCGCCTCGCCGATCGCGCAGTAGAACCCCTCGATGTCGGTCACGAACCGGCCGTCGAGGGTCATACGTGATGCCGGCTGGCCGGTCCGTGGCGGGCGAGCGGTTGGCGAGCGCCACTCCGGCCCAGTGGTGGCGAAGGTCGCGGTCGTAGCCGGCCCACAGGTTCTTCGCACCCGCCAACCTCAACGGGCCGTCCAGCGCGGCCGCGACAGACAACGCGTGCGGTTCATGGGACGCTGAACGGATGGTGGACGATCATGACGTACCGCCGGTCGTGGTAATCGACCTCGATGCGTACCCCAGCCGGGAACCGCTCGGCGGGGCGGCCCGGCGCCTGCCGGGGGAGCGCTGGTGGCCGTTCGGGTTGCTGCTCGTGGGAGTGCTCGTGCTGGTCGTCGGCGCCCGGCCGGTCACGCCGTTGGCCCCGTCGGTGGTGCTGCGCGCTGACGGGCTCAGCGACATCCGCAGCGCCGACCACGCGATCTACCTGATGACGAGAACCTCCCTGGCGTCGTACCGGTTGCCGGACGGCGCCCGGCGGTGGGCCGTCCCGGTCCCGGCCGGTGCGCAGCTCGTGGCCGTGGACGGTGAGCGGGTGGTGTTCGCCCAGGAGCCGGAAATTGGGCCGGCGTCGACGCTGGTGGGGCTCGATGCCGCCACCGGTGCGCAGGTGTGGCGGCAGATCGGGTACGCGCCGTCGTTCTATGGCTCCGCCGGTGCGCCCGGTGTCGTGGTCGCCGATGCGTATCCGCCGGGCGCCGACCCGGTACAGGAACGGCAGCGGCCCAGCCGGCACCTGGCCGGTATCAACATCCGTACCGGCGGTGTGCGCTGGTCGCTCGACACGCCGCTGGGTGGCACGCGAGCGATCGTGCCGGTGGAGTCCGGCGAGGGGAGCATCCGCATCGAGCTCGCGGAACTCGACCCCGGCGGCACGCTTCGCGTGCGCAGCGCCGAATCGGCCGAGATCGTGCGGTCGGTCCAGCTGGACCAGCCCGGCCAAGTCGACGGCTTCGAGATCTCCGGCGACCGGCTGCTCACCTACCAGTCCGGCCGGGACACCATATTGAGCAGCGCCGTGTTCGACCTGGCCACCGGACGGCGGCTGTGGCAGCGAACGGACGAGCCGAGCGGCCTGGCCCTGTGGTGGTGTGGACTGGCGCTGTGTAGCAGCACCACAAACACAACTGTCGTGCTGGACCCCGGCACCGGCCGCGAGCTGTGGCGCCTGGACGGACGATGGAACGGCTTCGGCCGGCTCGGCGACCAGTATCTGCTGGCGACGCGGTCCACGCCGGACTTCGACGAGTCGTCGGTCGGCGGACTCGTCCTCGATGCGCCGACCGGCAGGATCGTCCGGCGGATCGACGGCTGGAACGTGATCCGGGGCCTGGGGCGGTCCGACTTGCTGGTCGCGCGCCGGACCGCCGCCGGCGGTTCGTTGGTCGCGCGGCTCAACGTCGAGACCGGCGGGGTGACGGTGCTCGGCCGGACGGAGCACGGGTCCTTCCCGTCGCAGTGCATAACCACGACGAGGCTGCTGGCCTGCCAACTCGACCAGGTCTCGATTTGGCCCCTGCCCGCCTGACCTGCCCCGTCGGTCGTGACCGATGACGGAGGTAGGGGTGCGATCGCGGCATTCGCCGGGTTGGCTCACCGGGCGGGGCCACGGCGGGTCGCGCATGGCGGCCGGGCGGGGAAGCCCGGCCGCCGTGCGCTGTCAGGCAGCGCGACGAACCGCGACAGGAAGGCTGCGCAGGCAGCCGTGGCAGGAAGGCTGCGCAGGACGCGGATTCGGAGGGCGTGGCGACGCTGGCGTACACCCACGACCCCGAAGACGGCGCGCTGCCAGGTCAGCGGTTGCGGCGAACGATGCGCGCGTAGCCGGTGCGTAGCATGCGGCGACCGGGCCAGACCAGCAGGATGACGACCACGACGGCGGCGAGCAGCCACGGTACCGCCCATGTCGTGGTGCTCTGGCGCTGGTGCGGGGTGTCCAGTGGTACCACGCCGGGCGGGTTCACACCGTCGAGGTCCATCCGGGCCGTTACTCGGCCGGCCGGGAACGCGCCGCCGACGCTGATGGTGCCCGTGAAGGATTCGTTGGGGAGCAGCGGCGGAATCGACAACGGCTGGGACTTGGCCATTCGGGCTCCGAACGGTGCGAGCAACGAGATGGTTCCGGTGCCGCCGAGCCGGATGTTGCCGCCGTTGTGCACCGTGTATTTGACCGTGGCATCCCGGTTGCGGAACGGGTACATGGCTGCGCCGTAGTCGACCGACAGCTTGGTGATGGACAGGGCAGGGTTCAGGGTGCCGTTGACGCGCACGTAGACGCGCGTGCCCACGCGCTGGTCGACAGCGAGGCGGGTGTTGCCGTCGGCGGAGCCGGAAACCTGGCGGCTGGCGACGATGCCGGCCGCGTGATCTCCGGGTGTGGCGTCCTTGGGCAGCGTCATGCGGAACGGTATTTGGACCGTGGTGGCCGGCGCGATGGTGACGGTGGGCGATTCGAAGCTGATCCAGCTGCCCAGGTCGACGGGCTTTTGGTCGGCCGTCAGCAACGTGAAGCTGCCCTCCGGCGTGGTGAACGCGTCGGTGGCGTACACGGCGAGGGTCAGTGGCTCGTTGCCGAGGTTGCTGATGGCGACCCGGTCGTTGATTTCGGTCTCCGGCGGGAGGGTGTAGTCGATGGTGGAGCGGGCTTCGCCGCTGGCGGAGGGGGCAGGGCCGACGGCCCATTGAATGGCGTCCTCGGCGGGTGCGGCCGTGGCCGGTATGGCGGGCCATAGGCTGGACAGGGCCAGGAGGAGGCCGGCCGCGACCATCGCACGGCCGGATCGGATGCGGGGACGGGCAAGCTCGGTCACGGTCGCTCCTGTTGTGCACGGGACCGGGCGTCAGGGTGGTGGATCACCACCCTGACGCCCGGTGTTGGGATTCGGCGGGTCAGATGAGTGTCAGAGTCAGCACCCCGGTGTAGGTGCCCAGTGCTGCGTTGTAAGGCACGCCCAGGTTCAGGGTGGCCCCGCAGTCAAACGTCCCGGTGCTCGCGCCGTTCGCGGACGAGCACAGTGGCTGCGGCGTGGACAGGCCCGAGCCGGGTGCCTTCGCCGGCCCTGCCGTGACCACCGAGTCGTTGATGGTGCGGACCAGGTTCATGCCGCCCGGCACCAGCTTGGCGGTCGGTGCCCAGCCGAGGTTCGCCGCGGCGATGGTCTGGTTCGCCGGTGACCGGAAGTCGCTGACCTGCCCGGTCAGGCTCCATCCGACATTGGTACCCCGCGCGTCGACCACCGTGACGCGGCCGAGGGGCCCGGTCGCCACCTGGTCCTGGCCGTTGAGTGCGACGGCCGGAAGTGCCACCGGCGACATGTCGCCGACGGCGAGGCTGAGCGGCCCGCCCGTCACAGTGGCGGTGATGGCCGTCTGGGCCGCGTTGTCGCCATGCGTGAACGGCGCGAAGGTCCGCGTGAACTGGTACGGCTTCCAGTTGTACGTCCGGCTGGTAGCTCGTTGATCCCGTTGCAGTGACCAGAACGAGATGCCGTGGATGTTCTTCTGGATGGCCCAGTTGAGCACCTTCACGGCGTCCTCGGTGGTGAACGTCTCGCACTCGCCGAAGTCGGACGGGCCCGGCATCGCGATGATGCCGATCATGCCCCACAACTGGGCCGGGGTCTTCTGCGGGTACAACCCTTGGAGGATGTTGTAGGTCGCGGTGGCGGCCTTGAACGTCTCCGCGGCCATGTCGTGCGGGGGGCCGGTCTTCGCCTTGCACGCCTCGGAGACGTCGTCGTAGAAGTTGAACGTCATGAGGTGTACGGCGTCGATGCGGGTGCCGTTGTTGACCGCGTTCTGCAGCAGGAACCTGCTGCCGTTGTTCAGGCCGTCGGTGAAGGTCGGCTGGGTGTAGACGAACTCGACCGTGCGGCCGGTGTCCCTCGCCCAGTCCTGAACGATCTTGATGGCCTTGTTGCGCCGGTCGATGCCCGGCCAGTTGACGGGGTTGGCCAGCGACTCCTCTTCGATGTCCAGGTCGATGCGGGTGAAGTTGTACGCGGTGATGACGCGCTTGAACTCGTCCGCGATCGCGTTGACGTCTTGGCAGCTGTCGGCCAGTTCGGTGAGCGAACCGGAGGTGGCGGCGGCTCCGCCGAAGGAGGGGTAGACGTCACCGCCGGCGGCACGGATGGCCGCGATGCCGGCGGCGTAGGTCGGCCCGATCGGGGAGTCGGCGCGGCCGTTCCAGTAGACAGTGCAGTCCCCGTTCTTGCGGGTCTGCAGGAAGGCAAGGGTCAGGTACTTGGCGCCGGATTCCTGGCTGGCCTGGTACAGCGTGTCGGCGTTGGAGCCGCTGTAGAAGTACGGGGCGAACACGTGCGGGGGGATCGGCGTGCCCGGTGCGGTCGGTGCCGCCTGGGCCGGCGTGGCAAGGACGGCGGTGGTCCCGGCGCCGATCGTGCAAGCGAGCAGTGCGGCCGCGCCGAGCGCGCGTAACCGCTGGGGCAAGGGTGTCGTCATAGCTAGGCTTCTTTCTATTATTCGAAAGCTCCCTTTCTATTGGGCGAGAACTTAGCGCACCCGTGCTCGACCGTCCAGGGTGAGGGCGCGATTGCATCCACACAGCTAGGCCGTTGCCTCGTCCGCTTGGCCAGCGTTGCGCGCACGAACACCCGGCAGTGCTCGCCGTTGACCCGGCCAGGTTTCGTCAAGGTCGCTGTGAATCCGGGGCCGGGTCTGGTCCGGGCGGCCGGTCCCAGGTTTGCTACCAGGCGAGTTCCGCGCCGTTGTTGGCCACTGTGCGCTCGGGGTACTCCGACAGCTCCAGCTTCTGTTTGGCGGCGGTCAGGCGCCGATCCCAGGTGTGCTGCCTGGCTAGCTCCACGCTGCCGATGACCACCGTGTGCTCCGCGTACTCCGACAGCTCCAGTTCGGGCACCCAATACGTGCGGGCCTGCAGATGCCGCCTGAGGTGCTCCAGCAGGACGTCGCCGGCATGGGCGATGCCACCGCTGATGACGAGGATGTCGGGGTTGAGCGCGAGGATGACCGGACTGAGGGCACGGGCGAGGACGCGCGTGGTGTAGTCCAGCACGGCGATGGCCCGCTCGTCGCCCTCGGCCGCGGCGCTGAACACGTCCATCGCGGTGAGTTTGCGGTCTGAGCGCAGTCGCGTGGTGGGTAAGCCGGAGAACTCGTGACGGGCGAGGTTGATCATTCCCGTGCTGCCGATCTGGGCCTCCAGCGGACCGCTGCCGTCCCGGTCGAAGGCCAGGTTGTCGTCGAAGCTGATCAGACCGACCTCACCGGCGGCGTTGTCCTTGCCGCGATGAAGCATTCCATTGATCACGATGCCCGCGCCGAGCCGCGCACCCCACTGGATCGCGATGATCGTGCGGCCGGGCAGCCGGCTCGCCGCGGCGACCGCCGCCAGGTTGGCGTCGTTCTCCAGGTGGACCCGGCACCGGAACTCTTTCTCCAGGTGGCTGGTGATGTTGAAGGTTTCCCATCCCCGCATGCTCGGGGCGAGCCGCAGCCGGCCGGCGACCGGGTCCACCACTCCCGGGGAACCGACCACCACGTCGGCGATCTGTGCACTGTCAAGGTTCGCGTCGCGCAGGCAGGAGTCGATGACCCGGCGCACCCCGGCCAGCACCGCCACCGCGTCGTGCGGGCTGGACACCGCCCGAGCCGAAGTGGCGAGCGTATTGCCGCCCAGGTCGCTCACCCGGGCCTTCACGGCGTGTGGCCCGAGGTCGATGCCAAGCACGGGATCGACTCCAGGGCGCAGCTCGAAGACGGCGGCCGGCCGGCCCTGGCGGACCCCGTCCGGACTGTCCGTGGACTCGGCGACGAGGCCACCCGTCTTGAGCTCTTCGATGGCCTGCGCGACCGTCGGCCGAGTTAGTCGAGTGACGCTAATTATCTCGCTGATGCGCAGCGGGCGCCGTGCCTGGCGCACCGCGGCGAGAACCAGCGAAGTGTTGAACTGCCGCAGCACCGCAGTACCGGCGGGTATGTCGGCCACCAACCCAGCCTGCCTTCCGTGTGTATGTCCGGAAATGACGATACCCGGGTTGCTCAATCTAGGCATGTACCCGGATGGGCCGGCAGTGGGCGCCCCGGTTCATGCCTCCCCGGCCTCTTGACGTGATCATGGACGTGCCGTAGGAATAGGAAAGAACGTTTCGTTTTCCTCCCCTACCCCCATTGAGTACCGCGGTCCTCGGATCGCAGGAGGGAAGAGTATGAAGCCACCCAGCACTCGCAGACCCGGCGGGCGGATGGGCAAGCTGGCCCGCGCCGGCCTGGTCGGCCTGTTGGCGGCTGGCACGGCGATCGCCGCCGCCGGCTCCGCGGCCGCTGAGCCGGCGGTGTCCGGCGAGACGGTGCCGGCGCCGACCAGTCCGATGGTGGGCGGGTATCTTCTGCAAGGCACGCCGAACTTCAGCTCCATCCGGATGGAGCTCGTGACCCACTTCTACTGGGCGTTCTCCACCATCAACAACGGCAAGTGCACCACCGCCTCCCAGGCCGGCATCGACGCCGTGAAGGCTCAGCGGCTGAAGCAGCCGAGCCTCAAGGTGCTCCGCTCGCTCGGCGGCTGGGGTGGCCGTGGCTTCTCGGACGCCGCCGCCACCGACGCCGGCCGCAAGACGCTCGTCACCTCGTGCATCGACGCCTTCATCGCCAACGGGGTGGCCGACGGCATCGACCTCGACTGGGAGTTCCCCGTCAGCGGCGGCCTGAACAACATCGGCTACCGCGCCGAGGACCGGGAGAACATGAACCTCCTGGTCGACGAGTTCCGCACCCAGCTCAACGCCTACGCGGACTCGAAGGGCAAGAGCCGCCGCGACTTCCTCGTCACCGCCGCGCTTCCGGCCGGCCGCTGGCAGGACTCCGGCGACAACGTGACCGGCGCGCCGTATGACGTGCTGAAGAGCTTCGACCTGGCGACCCTGGGCCGGACGCTCGACACCATCAACATCATGACCTACGACATGGGCACCGGCTACTCGCCGATCTCCATGTTCAACCAGCCGCTCTACAAGCACCCCCTGGACACCACCGGCGACCCCTACAACAGCATCGACGCGGCGGTGAAGCTCTACCAGGCGCAGGGCGTGCCGGCCAACAAGCTCACCCTGGGCGCGGAGTTCACGCTCAGCCGCGGCTTCCAGACCGTCGATGACCTGAACAACGGTCTCTTCCGGAAGTGGACGGCCACCGGCTGCGGCACGGCCACGATGGCGAACGCGCTCAGGCCGGGCACCACCGCCCTGGTCAACTGGGACCCGTACGTGCTGTCTCCGTACGTGTGGGACCCGGCGGCGCGGCGCTTCTGCAGCCAGGAGAACGCGCAGTCGCTCGGCATCCGGGCGCAGTACGCGAAGGACAACGGCCTCAACGGCATGTTCACCTGGGAGCTGACCGGCGACGCGCAGGGCAGCCAGCTGCGCGCCATCGCTCTGCCCTTCACGCCGGAGAAGGTCGTGGCCGCGCCGGCCCCGACCGTCAAGGGCGCCTCCATCATGGCCGGCCAGGGCACCGCGTTCAGCGGCGAGGTCGCCCGGGTCACCGGCAGCTCGGCCGCGTCCCTCACCGCCGAGATCAACTGGGGCGACAACACGCACAGCGCGGCGGTCGTGGTGCCGCTGGGCAACGGGACCTACTCGGTCACCGGCACCCACACGTACGCCAAGGCGGGCTCGTACACCCTGACGGTCGCCACCATCGACCCCGACCCGATCAACAGCCGCATGGTCAACGCCGTCGCCAACGTGGGCAGCGTCGACCCGGGTCAGCAGACGATCATCACCGAGGTCACCGGCGGCGCGCTGAGCCTGAGCGTTTCGGACAACACGCCCATCGACCTGGGCAAGGTCCAGCTCAACGGTCAGGACCAGATCGTCTCGGGTGCCCTCAAGGCGATCACCGTCGTGGACCCGCGGGGTAACAACGCCGGGTGGAGCCTCACCGGCCAGGTGAGCGACTTCCGCGGTACCGGCACGGCGACCATCCCGGCCGCCAACCTCGCCTGGGCGCCGACCGCGGCCGTCGTACCGGGCTCGCTGAACCTCGAACACAGCACCACGACCACCCCGAAGGTGGTTGCCGGTCCGGCACTGATCCCGGGCAAGGGCCTCTCGACGGCACACACGCTGTGCTCGTCCAACCTGGGCGCCAGCACCGGCAAGTTCACCTGCGGCGGCGGCCTGAACCTCGGTGTTCCGTTCGACACTCCTGTCGGCGCCTACACCGCGGTCCTCACCGTCACGCTGATCTAGCCATACCCGTTCCGCTCCAGACGTTGGGGTGGGATACGGCTGCCGCCGCATCCCACCCCAGCTCCATGTCCGGGGGCGCGCTGCCGCACTTATTGATCAATACTGCGTGGCCCTCCAGCGCCCCGACGTGTGGGCGTCCTTGCCAGACCGAGTAAGAGTGACCGTCATTGGGCGCTTGGCATCGCGAGCCGAGTTCGGGTGGCGCTGGCTGCGCCTGCGATCCGCGTCGACCGGACATCATGTTCGCCATGATCACGGAGTGAAAATGCACCAGAAGCAGCACGTTCACTCCGTGACAATGGAGAACCTCGCGCATTTCTGGACGCCAGGCGCCCCCGCAAGGCGGTTGAGGTGCTGCGCGAGCGCGGGCTGGTGTTCACGGTGCACGGCAAGGGCACTTACGCGGCCGAGACGATCCCGCCGCTGGCCTGAGACGGGCAGCCGGGCGGAGTCAGCGCAGGCGACTGGACGACATACGCCGCCGACGTCGCCCGTCGCGAGCGCTCGTGAGCCCTGCCTCCGCCGGCCGACTATCCAAGACCGCCGTTGCTCTGAAGAAGCTGGGCGTTGACCCACCCGCCCTCCGCCGAGCAGAGGAACGTGACCAGATTCGCGCAGTCCTGTGGCACGCCGAGCCGTCCCAACGGCGTGACGCGGATCAGGTCCGCCTTCTGGTCCTCGGTCATCCACCCGGTGTTGGTCGGCCCGGGGTTGATCGCGTTACAGGTCACTCCCAGATGGGCCAGCTCGCGGGCGGCGGCCAGCGTGATCCGGTCCATCGCCCCCTTACTCGCGCCATAAGGAAGGTTCCCGGCGGTGTGGTCACTGGTCAGGCTCACGATCCGCCCGCTCCCGTGCCGGCCGCGGAACCGCAGCCCGTACTCTCGAATCAACAGCCACGTCGCCCGCGCATTGACCGCGAAGTGCCGGTCGAAGCTTTCCACCGTTGTGTCCAACAGGCCGGAGTCGACCGACTCGCAGTGGCACAGCACCAACGCAGTGATGTCTCCCAGCTCGCGCTCGAGGTCGTCGAAGAGCTGCGTCGGCACCGCCGGGTCGCTCAGGTCCGCCTCAACCGCAAATGTTCTCGCCCCGAACGACGCCACCATCTTCTGCCACTCTCCGGGCGCCCCCGGCTCCACGCCCCACCGCATCCGCGCGTCATAAGCGGTCCAGTACGTGAAGGCCACGTCCCAGCCAGCCCGGGCCAGACTCAGCACCACTGACGCCGCGATTCCCGCCGAGCGTCCCGCCCCCGTGACCAAGGCAACCGGACGCTCCGGCTCTGCCACGTCCTGCCGACTCCCCGCCCGCGTCTCTGCACTCATGACACTCATCCTGGCGGGCCGCCAATCGCACAGCACCCGACTTTCCGGACCACGCCCACACACTCCCAACCACGAGCGCACGGGCCGAGCCATCACCAGACACTGAGGATGCAGACCAGCCCCGTCCAGGTGGCGGACAGGTGGCACCTGATCCACAACCTGTCCGACGCCGTTACCGGCCACCGCCGCTACGCCGACGCCGAAGACCCGCAGCAGCTGATCGGCCCGCGCGGTACCGGCCGCGACAGCATCCTCGACGCGTTCAAGCCCTACCTGCTGCACCGCTGCGCCGAGCAGGTCACCGGCACCAACCTGCTCCTCGCCGAGATCCGTCAACGCGGCTACACCGGCGGTGAACGCACGCTGCGCCGCTGGCTGATCAGCGTGCATGGCAGCAACGCCGTCACCCCATCCCCGCCGAAGACCCGCGACATCGTCGGCTGGATCATGCGCCCAACCGGCCAGCTCAGCCAGGACGAGACGGCCGAACTGGAACAGCAGTGCGGCCTGTGCCCCGACCTAGCCGTCATCCGGGACCTGGCCCGCGGGTTCGCCGTACATGGCGTCGTTGAGCATGTCCCGCCGGTACTAGGGGCCCGTCACCGGCGGCGGTTCAGCCGACGCAACCCCGGAGTGCTGGTCCGGCACGCGCATTTTCAACGTCCGCTAGCAATCGCCATGCCCGACGACCCGTAGCGAACGGCCACGCCGGGACGTCGGCCCCGGATCCGCCGGCTTCCGTAGGTCGGCACTCGCGGTCGGTCGGCAGCGCGAACACATCACGAAGCCCACCGGTTGACACTTATACCCCCCGGGGGTAATCATGACGCATGCTGATACCCATACCCCCTAGAGGTATAAAGGAGTGGCGAGGATGGCATCCAAGTCTCGGAGGTGGTGGGCCCTGGGGCTCATCGCCCTGGCCCAGTTCATGGTCATTATGGACACGTCGATCATCGGCGTGGCACTGCCGCGGATGCGGCAGGATCTCGGGTTCTCGGCGGAGGACCTGTCCTGGGTGTTCAACGCCTACGTGGTGGCGTTCGGCGGGCTGTTGCTGCTCGGCGGTCGGCTGGCGGACCTGTTCGGCGCCCGGCG
This sequence comes from Dactylosporangium sp. NPDC051484, assembly GCF_040689395.1. Classification (NCBI taxonomy): domain Bacteria; kingdom Bacillati; phylum Actinomycetota; class Actinomycetes; order Micromonosporales; family Micromonosporaceae; genus Dactylosporangium; species Dactylosporangium sp. NPDC051484. The sequence goes on from NZ_JBFAZX010000037.1 coordinate 11,776, forward strand.
CGTGTTCGGCATCGGCTGGGTCGTCCTGCTCGCCGGCTCGGCCGCCGCCGGCCTGGCCGGCAACGCCGCGGTCGAGTTGGCCGCCCGGGCGGTGCAGGGCGCCGGCGCGGCGCTCATCGCCCCGGCGGCGCTGACGCTGCTGATGATGCTGTTCGGCGCCGAGCCGAAGGAGCTGACCCGGGCACTGGCGTGGTACGGGGCGGCGGCGCCGGCGGGTGGCACGGCCGGGGTGTTCCTCGGCGGGGTCATCACCGAGTACGCCAGCTGGCCGTGGGTGTTCTACCTCAACATCCCGATCGCCCTGCTCGTCCTGATCGTGACGCCGGCGGTGATGCCGGCCGGTGGCGCCCGCCGCGGCTCGCTGGACCTGCTCGGCGCGCTCACCGTCACCGTCGGGCTGGGCGCGGCCGTCTTCGCCGTCGTCCGCGCGCCGCAGGCCGGGTGGGGCTCGGCGCGGACGTGGCTGGTCCTGGCCGGGGCGGTGGCGGTGCTGGTGGCGTTCGTGGTGATCCAGGCCACTCGCCGGGAGCCGTTGGTCCGGCTGTCCATCTTCCGGGCGCCGCAGCTCGCCGCGGCGAACACCGCGCAGCTGCTGCTCGGGGCGGCGTGGATCCCGATGTGGTTCTACCTCAACCTGTACCTGCAGCAGGTCCTCGGATACAGCGCCTTCCCCAGCGGCGCCGCGCTGCTGCCCATGACCGTCCTGATCATGGCCGGCATGATCGCCATCGCGCCGCGGGCGATGGCCAGGTTCGGCCCGAAGCCGATGGTCGTCGCCGGCCTCGCGCTGCTGGCCGCCGGCCTCGGCTGGCTGGCGTTCGTCCGCCCGTCCGGCAACTTCACCGCCGACGTCCTGCCCGCCTCCCTCGTCGCCGCGCTGGGCATGTCACTGGCGTTCATCCCGTCGCTGGGTACCGCGATCGGGGCCGCCCGGCCCGAGGAGGGCGGCCTCGCCTCGGGCATCGTGAACACGAGCTACCAGGTCGGCTCCGCACTCGGCCTGGCCGCGATGACCGCGGTCGCCTCCGCCGCCGGCGCCGACCGCCTCGGCGACCTGCCCGCCCTCACCGACGGCTACTCGGCGGCCTTCACCGGTGCCGCCCTCATCGCCGCGGCCGGCGCGGTCGTGGCCGCGGTCACCCTGCGCACCCGGCCGCTGCCGCCGGCCGAGACGCCCGAGCCGGCGCGGGCCGAGCCGGGGGTTGCCGCCCGGCCCTGAAGTTGGTACCCCTGGGGGGTACCGGTATATTGGCTGTCGAAGGCGACGCCGAACCACCCGAACCGCAGGCTCCGGCAGCGGGGCCGACAACAAAAAGGAGATCGTCATGACGACGCAGACCTACACCGTGACCGGCATGACCTGCGGTCACTGCGTGCAGTCCGTCAGTAGCGAGCTCGGTAAGCTCGACGGCGTCCAGAACGTCCAGGTCGACCTGGCCAGCGGTGCCGTCACCGTCACCAGCCAGGCGCCTCTCGACGACGCGGCGGTCCGCGCCGCGGTCGATGAGGCCGGATACCAGGTGGCGGTTTAGCCGTGCGTACCCCGCTCAAGCTCGGCGCCTACGCGCTCGGGCTGGCGGCCGTGTTCATCGCCGCGGTCGGGGTCGGCAGCATCGCCGGCCCCGCCCCGGCCCCGGCCGCGCACACCGACACCCACCACCCCGCAGGCACGCGCACCGCCACAGATCACGGCGATCACCAGGACGGCGCGTCCATGAGCCTGCCCGGTGGGCTACAGGTCGCCGAGGACGGCTACCGCCTCCAGCCGCTCACCACCACGCTGAGCACGACGAGCGCGGCGCCGTTCCGCTTCCGCGTCATCGGGCCCGACGCCCAGCCGGTCACGGGCTACGCAGTCAGCCACGACAAGGAGTTGCACCTCATCGTGGTGCGCCGGGACCTGACCGGGTTCCAGCACCTGCATCCGCAGCGCGACTCGGAGGGCACCTGGAGCGTGCCCATCGCCGTGACCGAGGCGGGGCAGTACCGCGTCTTCGCCGACTTCCAGCCCGCCGGGCGCGGGCGCGGACTGACCCTCGGCGTCGACGTGCCCGCCCCCGGCGGCTACCAACCCGTCGCGCTGCCGGCGCCGCAACAGACCGCGACCGTGGATGGCTACACCGTCAGCCTCGACGGCGTGCTCACTCCCGGCGCGGCGTCGAAGCTCACCCTGACCGTGACCCGCGACGGCGCACCGGTCACCGACCTGCAGCCCTACCTCGGCGCCTACGGGCACCTCGTCGCGCTGCGCGAAGGCGACCTCGCCTACCTGCACGTCCACCCCGACGGTGCCCCCGGCGACGGCCACACCGCGGCCGGCCCGCGGGTCACCTTCTTCGCCGAGGTACCCAGCGCCGGCACATATCGGCTGTTCCTGGACTTCCAGCACGCCGGGACGGTCCGCACCGCCGAGTTCACCGCCGTCGCCGCCCCCGTCCCGGCGCCGCCCACGCCGGCCGCGTCGACGTCGGCGGCGGAGCGCGGCGAGCCCGGCCACACGCACAGCTGAAGGAGGCACCGATGGCATCCCCGACCCGGCCGCTGATCGCGGTACCGAACCATATCGAACTGGCGATCGGCGGCATGACCTGCGCCTCCTGCGCGGCGCGGATCGAGAAGAAGCTCAACCGGCTGGACGGGGTCAGCGCGAGCGTCAACTACGCCACCGAGAAGGCCACGGTCACCTACACCGGCGATCTCACCCCGCAGGACCTGATCACGGTGGTGGAGCAGACCGGCTACACCGCCGCCCTGCCCGCACCGCCCGACACCGACGGCGCGGCGGCGGAGCCGGTCGACGAGTTCCGTGGCCTTCGCACCCGGCTGTGGGTGTCGCTGGCGCTCAGCGTCCCGGTGATCGTGCTGGCGATGGTTCCGGCGTGGCAGTTCACCTTCTGGCAGTGGGCGTCACTCACCCTCGCCGCGCCGGTCGTCGTCTACGGCGGGTGGCCGTTTCACCGGGCCGCGTGGACCAACCTGCGTCACGGCGCGGCCACCATGGACACCCTCGTCTCGCTGGGCACGATCGCCGCGTTCGGCTGGTCGCTGTGGGCGCTGTTCCTGGGCACCGCCGGCACGCCCGGCATGACGCACGCGTTCGAGCTGTCGATCGAGCGCACCGACGGTGCCGGGAACATCTACCTCGAGGCCGCCGCCGGCGTGACCCTGTTCATCCTCGCCGGGCGTTACTTCGAGGCCCGCGCCAAGCGTCGCGCTGGCGCGGCCCTGCGTGCCCTGCTCGAACTCGGTGCCAAGGACGTCGCGGTGCTGCGCGACGGCGCCGAGATCCGCGTCCCGGTCGAGCGGCTGGCGGTCGGTGACCGGTTCGTCGTGCGGCCCGGCGAGAAGATCGCCACCGACGGGATCGTCGAGGACGGCACCTCCGCCGTCGACGCGAGCATGCTCACCGGCGAGTCCGTCCCGGTCGAGGTCGGCCCTGGCACCCCGGTGGTCGGCGCCACCGTCAACGCCGGCGGCCGGCTCGTCGTCCGCGCGACCCGGGTCGGCGCCGACACCCAGCTGGCCCAGATGGCCCGGCTCGTCGAGGACGCCCAGGCGGGCAAGGCCGCCGTGCAGCGCCTGGCCGACCGCATCTCCGGCGTGTTCGTCCCGATCGTCATCGCGCTCGCCGTCGCCACCCTCGGCTACTGGATCGGTACCGGCACCGGGCTCACCGCCGCGTTCACCGCCGCGGTCGCGGTGCTCATCATCGCCTGCCCCTGCGCGCTGGGCCTGGCCACGCCCACCGCGCTGCTGGTCGGCACCGGCCGCGGCGCCCAGCTCGGCATCCTCATCAAGGGCCCCGAGGCCCTCGAGTCCACCCGGCGGGTCGACACCGTCGTGCTGGACAAGACCGGCACCGTCACCACCGGCCAGATGACCCTCCACGACGTCATCGCCACCGAGGGCGCCGATCCCGCCGAGGTCCTGCGCGTCGCCGGCGCGCTCGAGGCCGCCTCCGAGCATCCGATCGCCCGCGCGATCGCGACCGCGGCCGCCGATCGGCACGGTGTCCTGCCCGACGTCGCCGAATTCGGCAACGTCGAGGGACTCGGCGTCCGCGGTACCGTCGAGGACCGCGCGGTGACCGTCGGCCGGGCCGCGCTGCTGCTGACGGAGGGCCTGCGCATCCCCACCGATCTCCGCGACGCCCAGTCCGCGGCCGAACGGGCCGGGCAGACGGCGATCCTCGCCGGGTGGGACGGGCAGGCCCGCGGCCTGCTCACCGTCGCTGACACGGTCAAGCCCACCAGCGCCCTGGCGGTCGTGGATCTGCGCCGGCTCGGGCTGACGCCGATCCTGCTCACCGGCGACAACTCCACCGTCGCCCGCACCGTCGCCGACCACGTCGGCATCACCGAGGTCATCGCCGACGTCCTGCCCGCCGACAAGGTCGACGTCATCAAACGCCTCCAGGCCGACGGCAAGGTCGTCGCGATGATCGGCGACGGCGTCAACGACGCCGCGGCACTCGCGCAGGCCGATCTCGGCCTGGCCATGGGCACCGGCACCGACGTCGCCATCGAGGCGTCCGACCTGACCCTCGTCCGCGGCGACCTGCTGGCCGCCGTCGACGCGATCCGCCTGTCGCGGCGGACGCTGCGCACCATCCAGGGCAACCTGTTCTGGGCGTTCGCCTACAACGTCGCCGCCCTGCCACTCGCTGCCGCCGGGCTGCTCAACCCGATGCTCGCCGGCGCCGCGATGGCGTTGTCCTCCGTGTTCGTCGTCACCAACAGCCTGCGCCTGCGGCGGTTCAAGCCGGCGCACCAGAGCGGCGCCGGCGATCCCGCGCCCGCCGGTATGTGACGAGCGGCCCCACTTGCCGAGGATACCCCCAGGGGGTATCCTCGGAACGGTCGAGGAGGTTGCCATGTCCGATGCGGCGAGCAAGACGGATGCGGGAATGCACAGCGGCCACCACAACCACGAGTCCGGCACGACGACGCCGGATGCCCATGCCGGCCACGCGTCCCATCACGGGCACGGTGGCGGCCATGACAAGCACGCCGGGCACGACCCGGAGATGTTCCGGCGCAAGTTCTGGCTGAGCCTGATCCTGACGGTGCCGGTCGTGCTGACCAGCGAGATGGTGATGGACTGGTTCGGCTACCGGCTGGACTTCCCCGGCATCTCCTGGGTCGGCCCGGTCCTCGGCACCGTCGTGTTCCTCTACGGCGGCTGGCCGTTCCTGGTCGGCGGCGTCCGGGAAGTCCGCGACCGGGCCCCGGGCATGATGCTGCTCATCTCGATGGCGATCACCGTCGCCTACGTCGCGTCGGTGGCCACCAGCGCCGGCCTGTTCGACCTGGACTTCTGGTGGGAACTGGCCGCGCTGGTGACCATCATGCTGCTGGGGCACTGGCAGGAGATGAAGGCGATCGGGCAGGCGCATGGCGCGCTGGCCGCGCTCGCGGCGCTGCTGCCCGACGAGGCCGAGCGAGTGCTGCCCGGCGGTGCCGTCGAGGCGGTGCCGGTGGCGCACCTGCGGGTCGGGGACGTGGTCCTCGTGCGCTCCGGGGGCCGGGTCCCGGCGGACGGCCGGGTCGTGGACGGCGAGGCCGAGCTCGACGAGTCGATGATCACGGGCGAGTCCAAGCCGGTTCGCCGGGGGATCGGGGACCGGGTCGTGGCCGGCACGGTGGCCACCGACTCGGCGCTGCGGGTGCGCGTGGACGCCGTCGGCGAGGACACCGCGCTGGCCGGTATCGGGCGGCTGGTCGCGCAGGCGCAGGCGTCCAGCGGGCGTGCGCAGGTGCTTGCCGACCGGTTCGCGGCGGTGCTGTTCTACGTCGCCACCGCCGCCGCGGCGCTCACGTTCGGCGTCTGGTGGGCGCTCGGCGACGTCGACCAGTCCGTGGTACGCACCGTCACGGTGCTCGTGATCGCCTGCCCGCACGCGCTCGGCCTGGCCATCCCGCTGGTGATCGCGCTGTCCACGGCGGTGTCCGCGAAGGCGGGCATCCTGGTCAAGGACCGCCTGGCCCTGGAGCGCATGCGCACCGTCGACGCGGTGCTGTTCGACAAGACCGGCACCCTGACCCGTGGCGCGCACGTGGTCACCGGCATCGCCGCCACCGGCGGCACGACCGAGGACGACGTGCTGCGGCTGGCCGGTGGCGTGGAGGCCGACAGTGAGCACCCGCTGGCCAGGGCGATCGTCGCGGCCGCCGCCGCCGCCGGCAGGCAGGCGAAGGCGAGCGACTTCCGGTCGCTGACCGGCCGGGGCGTGCAGGCCACCATCGACGGCATCCGCTACGCCGTCGGCGGCCCGGCACTGCTGCGCGAACACGCGGTGACCGTGCCCGCCGACCTCGCGGAGTGGACCGCCGGGTGGTCGGGCCGTGGCGCCGCGGTGCTGCACCTGCTGCGGCTCGGCGAAGCCGGGGCCGAGGTGCTCGGCGCCCTGGCGCTCGAGGACGAGGTGCGGCCCGAGGCCCGGCAGGCCATCGCCGAGCTGCGCGCCGCGGGCGTCCGGAGGATTGTCATGATCACCGGAGATGCCCGCCCGGTCGCCGAGGCAGTCGCCGCGGATCTCGGCCTGGACGAGGTGTTCGCCGAGGTGCTGCCCGTCGACAAGGACCAGGCCGTCGCCGAGCTGCAGGCCCGGGGGCTCACCGTCGCGATGGTCGGTGACGGGGTGAACGACGCACCGGCCCTGGCCCGCGCCGATGTCGGCATCGCCATCGGCGCCGGCACCGACGTCGCCATCGAGTCCGCCGGGGTCGTCCTCGCCTCCTCCGACCCCCGCGGCGTCACCGGCGTGATCCGCCTGTCCCGTGCCTCCTACCGCAAGATGATCCAGAACCTGGCATGGGCCGCCGGATACAACGTCATCGCCATTCCCCTCGCCGCCGGCGTGCTCGCCTGGGCCGGCGTCACGCTCAGCCCCGCCGTCGGCGCTGTGCTCATGTCCGCCTCCACCATCGTGGTCGCCCTCAACGCCCAACTCCTGCGCCGGGTCCGGCTGAGTCCAGAATCGGCGTGAGGCCGCTCGCCCGCGGCGATGGGTCCGCCGATGACGGGCTCGGCGCCCTGACGAAGGTCGGCCACCCCTCGGGATTGAGCTCGGCGGACGACGCCTCGGCGTCGTCCGCCGCGAAGCCGGTCGCCGTGCGGATCGGTGGCTGCGTCGCGGTGACGGTTCCGGTCCAGGTCAAGGCGGCGGATGCGGGTGCCGGGCGGGATGCGCTCGCCGTCCGGCGCGGTCTGCCGGCTATCGCCGGTCGACCCGTCGTGACCTCGGCGAAATCATGATCGTCTCAGCTGTGATCTCTTCGACTAATCCCTAGTAAACACATAGGCTTTGCGCTATCGTGACCTCGTGTCCCCCCAGGCAGCTCACCTCTTCGGCCAGCGATACCTCGACCTGTGTCGCCACGCCGGCTCCCGTGGTCACTGTCGGTCCTGAGGCTGCCACCAGCACCGCGTGTCACTGCGCGTCGCGGCCGCGACGCCGGGCAGACCGCCGGTCCTGATCTCATCCCGGCCCCGCACGTGCTGCGGGGGCCGTGTTCGTCGCGCACCGCTCCCTCCGGCCGGTACATCGCCGTACCCGACGAAGCCCCCGCCATGGGCTTGCCCTGTCTTCCCCCAGCACCGCGCCGAAAGGTCCCCCACCCGTGACCACACATGCATCGACATTGACCGACGGCAGCAGACCGTCCACCGCCGGCGAGGGCGACGAGCTTCCGGCGGGCGCCGTCTCCGGCCTGGGCATCTTCGGCCAGGGCCTGGCGGCCGCCGCTCCGAGCGTCGCGATCGCGAGCGTTCCCGGCTCGCTGTTCCTGGTCTCCGGCAAGGGCGCCTTCTGGGCGGCGATCATCGGCGGCGCCCTCGTCTACCTCATCGCCGCCCTGATCGCGTTCCAGGCCCGGCGGACGGTCTCGTCCGGCTCGCTGGGCACGTACGCCGGCAACGGGCTCGGTCCGGTGGCCGCGTTCGTCACCGGCTGGGCCCTGATCCTCGGGTACATCGGCTTCGCTGCCGCCGGTGTGCTCGGGGCCGTGTTGTACTTCAACTCGTTCCTCCAGGAGATCGGCCTGCACACCGACCACGTGGCGGTCAAGGTGCTGCTGCTGGTCCTCGCCTCGGCGGCGGCGTTCTACATCCCGTTCCGCGGCGTCAGCGTGTCGGTCAAGCTGGGGCTCGGATTCGAGATCGTGTCGCTGGTGGCGATCTTCGTCATCCTGATCGCCTCCTACATCCACTACGGGCCGCATCTCGACACCGAGCAGTTCAGCCTGCACCACCTGGGCGCCAGCACCACCCTCATCGCCGCGGTCACCGCCGTCGGGTCGTACGCCGGCTTCGAGAGCATCGCCTCCCTCGGGCACGAGGCGCGCGACGCCCACCGCAACGTTCCCCGGGCGATCCTGCGACTGGTCATCATCCTGTCCGCTCTCTACCTGCTCGCCACGTATCCGGAGATCCTCGGCTTCCAGGGCCTGAGGAAGCTCGACGCCGACAGCACACCGCTGCCGGTCGTGGCGGAGAACGTGGGCGTCAACTGGGTCACCTACATCGTCACGCTCTCGCTCGGCACGGCGATGATCGTGTTCTCGGCCGCCGTGATCAACTCCGGCGCGCGCAGCCTCTTCACGCTGGCCCGCGAGCAGGCCCTGCCCCGTTCGCTCGGCCGGGTGCACTCCGCATTCCGTACGCCGCACGTCGCGATCGCGTTCGTCAGCGTCGTCGGCTTCGTCATCGGCCTGATCGGAACGGTGAACTCGGTCGGCCGGTTCCAGTGGGACGTCTATGTCGGCATCGTCTCCAGCTACGCATACCTGTTCGCCTACCTCCTGGTCGCCATCGCCACGCCGCTGTGGCTGCGCAAGATCAAGGCACTGACTCCGGGAGCCGTCGTGGTGGCGGTACTCGCCGTGCTCGGCATCCTCTACGTGATCTACAAGAACCTCGTCCCGGTCCCGGACGGCGCCTACCGGTACCTGCCGTACGTATTCCTCGCGCTGCTGCTGGTCGGCCTGCTCCGCTTCCTGCAGCTGCGTGTCACCCGCCCGCAGATCGCCGCCCGGGTGGGCTCCATCCAGACGCTGTCGGAGGCCGAGCAGGAGCGACTCGCCGAGCTCGGCATCCTCGACACCGTGACCGGCGGCCATCGCGCCGACCGCGCGGTGGACGACCTCGGCGGCGGCTCCTCGCGCTGACCCCGGGCGGGCGCGGGGACACCGCGCCCGCCCGCGACCACCCTGACCACCAGGCCACCTGGCACTGCAACCGATCCACGGATCCACCGAGTTCGAGGACCACGACATGCCGTTCTTCACCAGCTCCGACACACGCCTCTACTACCGCGCATGGGAGGTGGACCAGCCGGTCGCCGCGTTCGTCTTCCTGCACGGCGGTGGCGAACACTCCGGTCAGTTCAGCCGGCTCGCCTCGCGTCTCAACGCCGCCGGCATCGACGTCCACGCCATCGACCACCGAGGCCACGGCATCTCCGAGGGGGAGCGCGGGGTGGTCCGATCGCTCGACGCGCTCGCGCGGGACGCGTCCGCCCTGGTCGACATCGTCCGCGAGCGCCGGCCCGGGCTGCCGCTCGTGATCGGCGGTCACTCGCTGGGCGGCTGGGTCACGGCCGCCGTCATCACCGGCGATCCGGCGCCCTTCGCGGGCGCGGTATTCACCGGGGCCAGCCTTCGCGGGCGTACGGCGCTCGACGGCCCGGCGCCGGGGGAGAGCTTCGCGTTCGACACGTCGGTGCTGGCCGCCGACCCGCACTATCTTGAGGAGCTCACCAAGGATCCCCTGGTCCAGCTGGTGCTTCCCGAGCCGGAGGTCACCGCGGCGGCCCTCGCCGTCGCGGCGGAGGAGCTCGCCACGACCTTCGTCAACGTGACGCTGCCCGTGCTGTTCGTCAACGGCACCAGGGACGCGCTGGCCTCGATCGAGGACGCGCGGCACTGGCACGGCACGCTCGCGAACGCCCGCCTGGTGGAGATCCCCGACGGCCTGCACAACGTGCTCAACGACGTCGACCACGTGCGGGCGATCGACGCGGTACGCGACTTCGTCCTCGATGTCGCCGCCGCGCGCCCGGCCGTGGCGGGTGCCTGAGCCGTGCCGATCCACCTGCACTGGTACCTGCCCACCAACGGCGACAACCGCGACATCGTCGGCTCCGGTGACGGCTCGCAGAAGACGCTGTCCGCCGTGCGGTCCGGATTCCGGCCACCGTCGATCGAATACCTCGGCGGCATCGCGCGAGCCGCCGAACAGCTCGGCTTCGAAGCGGTCCTCACCCCGACGGGCACGTGGTGCGAGGACGCCTGGATCACCACGGCGGCGCTGGCCGGCGTCACCACCCGGCTGAAGTTCCTGGTCGCGTTCCGCCCCGGCCTCATCTCACCGACCCTGGCCGCCCACCAGGCGGCGACCTTCCAGCGGATCTCGGGCGGGCGGCTGCTGCTCAACGTCGTCACCGGCGGCGACTCCGCGGAGCAGCGCCGCTTCGGCGACCATCTGGATCATGACCAGCGGTATGCCCGGACCGAGGAGTTCCTCACCGTCCTGCGCGGCGTGAGCGCCGCCGCCGAGCCGTTCGACTTCCACGGCACGCACTTCGACATCGAGCAGGCCTCGATCCCTTTCGCGCCGTTCGCGCCGCCGGCGATCTTCTTCGGCGGTGCCAGCCCGGCGGCGGAAACGGTCGCGGCGCGGACGGTCGACACCTATCTCGCCTGGGGTGAGACACCCCCGCAGATCGCGGAACGGCTCGCCCGCATGCGCAAGCTCGCCGAGGAGGCCGGGCGGACCCTGTCGTTCGGCATCCGCTTCCACGTGCTCAGCCGCGACACCTCGGCGCAGGCATGGGCCGAGGCGGACCGGCTGCTGGAGCGCATCGACAGCTCCCGCATCGAGCAGACCCAGCGGACCCTGGCGGCCAGCGAGTCCGTCGGACAGCGGCGGATGCTCGCGCTGCACGGCGGCGACCGGCGCAACCTCGAGATCTACCCCAATGTCTGGGCCGGCTACGGCCTGGTCCGCGGCGGGGCCGGCACGGCGATCGTCGGCAGCCACGAGGAGGTCGCCGATCGGATCGCCGAATACCACGACCTCGGCATCGACCACTTCATCCTCTCCGGGCAACCGCATCTGGAGGAGGCCTACTACTTCGCTGAGGGCGCCGCCGCCGAGCTTCGCAGCCGCGGCCTGGTCGCCCCCCACCCCAACCAGAATGGAGCACGAGCATGACCAAGGCCACGATCGCGAGCTCTACCTCGCCGTTGTTCGAGAAGGCCGAGCCCTCGGCGTACTTCAGCGACGAGGACTACCAGCGCTTCCACGACCGCGCGGCGGGCTACGACCGGGAGAACCGGTTCTTCGCCGAGGACTTCGAGGACCTGCGCGCGCGGGGGTATCTGCGGGCGGCGGTCCCGGCCGAGCTCGGTGGCGGCGGGCTCAGCCTCACCGCCGTGTCGCGCGAGCAGCGGCGGCTCGCCTACTGGGCGCCGGCGACCGCGCTCGCGGTCAACATGCACCTCTACTGGACCGGTCCGGCCACGGCGCTGACCGGCACGGGGGTCGAGGACCTGGGCTGGCTGCTGCGCGCCGTCGCGGACGGCCAGGTGCTGGCCGCCGGGCACGGCGAGCGGGGCAACGACCTGGGCCTCGACGACTCCGTCACCGCGGCGGTCCCGCAGCCTGACGGGTCCTACGTGGTGACCGGCCGCAAGACGTTCACCTCGCTCTCCCCGGTGTGGGACAAGCTCGGCATCCACGCCCGCGACGACTCCGATCCCGAGCACCCGCGCATCGTGCACCTGTTCCTCGATCGCGACGCGGCCGGCGTCTCGACCGAGAAGACCTGGGACGCGCTCGGCGTCCGGGCCACCGCCAGCGACGACACGCTGCTCGACGGCGTCCGCGTCCCGGCCGACCAGGTCGTCGGGGTGCATGAGATCGGGCAGGCCTACCCGCCGTACGTCGCCGGGATCTTCCAGTGGTACCTGCCGCTGGTCGCCAACGTGTACTTCGGGATCGCCCGCCGGGCCCTGGACCTCGCCGAGCTGACGGCACAGGAGCGCAAGTCGCTGGCCCTGCCGGGCAAGACGCACGCCGACAAGCCGGCCGTGCAGCGGCAGCTGGCCCAGGGCGAGATCCTGCTGGACGCCGCGTGGTCGCTGCTGGAGCGGGCCACCGCCGACCTCGACGCCGGCGTCGATCACGGCGAATGGTGGACCCCGCGGCTGTTCGCCGTCAAGGAGTTCGCCGTCACGACCGCCCGCCAGGTGGTGGACATCGCCGTCCAGGTCGTGGGCGCGTCGTCGGTGAGCCGGACCAACGAGCTCGAGCGGCTCTACCGCGACGTGCGCACCGGGAGCCTGCACCCGCCGAACACCGACCTCGTCCTCGACATCGTCGGCCGGACCGCCGTCCGCCGCTTCCCCTGATCCGCGCCGTCCGAGAGGCGATAGTCATGAGCATCGACATCCGGTCGCTGACCACGCCGGAGGAGGTCAACGCCGGCTTCCGGGTCTTTCTGCGCGCCATGGTCGGCCTGCCGTTGCGCGACCTCGACGCCACCGAGCTGACCGAGCCCGGCCGCTACCTCGGCGCGCTGGACGGTGACGTCGTCGTCGGCAGCGCCGACTCGTACACCAGCTGGCTGGTCGTCCCCGGCGGCGCGCGAGTTTCGCACGCGGCCGTCACCCACGTCGGGGTTCTGCCCACCCACCGGCGCCGGGGCATCGTCAGCGACCTCATCGCCCGGCAGCTGCGTGACGCGGCGGCCCGCGGGGAGGTGCTCGCCTCGCTGCGCGCGTCGGAGGCCGGCATCTACGAGCGCTTCGGCTACGGCGTCGCCTCGTCGGCCCAGTCCGCCCGGGTGAGTCTGCAGCGGGCGGCGCTGCGCGCGGAGGTCCCGGCCGGTGGCTCGATCCGGCTGGCCGACCGGTCGGTCACCACGCAGCTGCTCGACGGCATCTACACGCGGGCCGCCTGGACCGGCGCCATCCACCGGCCCGAGGGCTGGTGGCGGCTCCAGCAGATCCAGCGCGACGCCGACTCGGTGATTCACTACGTGGCTGTGCACAGCACGGACGGCGCCGACGACGGATACGCGATCTACCGACCGGAGAACACCGGCGCCTGGTTCACCAGCCCCGAGAAGACCGTGACGGTCACCGACTTCGTGGCGCTGAACGACAACGCCCGGGCCGGCCTGTGGCGCCACCTGCTCTCGCTCGACCTCGTGGACGTCGTGGCATTCGACGCGCTGGCGCTGGACGACGTGCTGCCGCTCGCGGTCGTCGACCGCCGATCGGTCGCCCTGGGTCCGGCGCACGACGAGACGTGGCTGCGGCTGATCGACGTCGAGTCGGCGTTGCGTGCCCGTGGGTATGAGGGCGAGGACACCGTCGTGCTTGAGGTGCGCGACGCGCTGCTGCCCGCCAACGACGGCGGCTACGAGATCGGCGCGAAGTCCGTGTCGCGCACGAGTGCCCCACCCGACCTCACCGTCGATGTGGCCGCCCTGGCCGCCGCCTACCTCGGTGGCACGGGGTGGCGCCACCTGGCCTCGGCCGGGCGGGTCACCGTCCACTCGCCGGAGGCGGTACGCCGCATCGACGCGCTGTTCGCGGTCGACTCGCTGCCGTTCGCCGGCACCATCTTCTAGGACCAGCCATGAACCATGATCCGTTGATCCTGTCGGCGTTCACCATGTCCACGGTGTCGCACGGCAACACCGGCCTCTGGCGTCATCCGGACGACCGGACCGCCGGCTACACCACGCTGCCGTACTGGGTCGACCTGGCGCGGCGGCTCGACGCCGGCGGCTTCGACCTGCTGTTCATCGCCGATGCCGTCGGGCAGCTGGACGTCTACGGCGGCAACGCCCGCGCGGCGCTGGCGCACGGCGTCCAGACGCCGGTGACCGACCCGCTGCTGGCCGTTTCGGCGATGGCAGCCGCCACCGAGCGGCTCGGCTTCGGGGTCACCGTCTCGACGACGTACGAGCACCCGTACCTGCTGGCCCGCAAGTTCAGCACGCTGGACCACCTGACCGGCGGCCGGATCGGCTGGAACATCGTCACGTCGCTGCTGGACAGCGCGGCACGCAACATCATCGCCCGCGACCGGCAGATCAGCCACGACGAGCGGTACGCGATCGCGCAGGAGTTCCTCGAGGTCACCTACAAGCTGTGGGAAGGCTCGTGGGAGGACGGCGCGGTGCTGCGCGACCGGGAGCGGGGTATCTTCACCGACCCGGACAAGGTGCACGAGATCGGCCACGCCGGCAAGTACTTCTCGGTCCCCGGCGCCCACCTCGTCGAGCCGTCACCGCAGCGCACCCCGTTGCTGCTCCAGGCCGGGACCTCGACGGCGGGCCGGGTCTTCGCCGCCCGCAACGCCGAGCTGGTCTTCGTCGCCGACCCCCGGCCCGAGGTGCTCCGGCGCAACATCGCCGACATCCGCGCCCAGGCGGCCGGTTTCGGGCGCCGGCCCGAGCACATCAAGTTCATCACCTCGGTGACCGTCGTCGTCGACAGCACCGACCAGGCGGCGCAGGCCAAGGCGAACGACCTGCGCCGCTTCCGCGACACCCGTGGCGGCCTGGTGCTGCTCTCCGCGCTCAGCGGCGTCGACTGGTCCGAACACGACCTCGACCGGCCGATCGAGCAGTTCGAGACCGACGCCAGCCGTTCCGTGCTGGCCGCCGTCAACGATCCCACCGTGCGGCAGCGGCTCACCCTGCGCGACTACGTCGACGGGCTCAGCGGCTTCGGCGGCGAGGTCCTGGTGGGCAGCGCCACGACCGTCGCGGACGAGCTGGAGGCGTACGCTGCGAAGACCGGCGTGGACGGCTTCAACTTCGTCTACCTCACCACGCCCGGCAGCTTCGACGACCTGGCCGAGCACCTGATCCCCGAGCTGCGCCGCCGCGGCCGGGCTCGTGACCAGACCGACGCCCGCACGATCCGCGAGGCGATCTTCGCCGGCGGTCCGCGGCTTCCCCACGACCACCCGGGCGCGGGCTACCGCCGGCTGCCCGTGAACAGTGCTTCAGGAGATTCCCGATGACCCGTCAGCTGCACCTTCTGGTGCTCGGCAACCCAAGGTTCGGCAGTTCGTGGCGCTACCCGGGCGTCGTCAACGGACCCGCCGCCGTTCTCGAGTCGGTGATCGAGACGGCCAGGACCGCCGAGCGCGGCACCTTCGACGCCATCTTCTTCGCCGACGCCCTGAACTACGGGCCTGAGGCCGCGTGGCCGCACAAGGCGACCGAGGACTTTGAGCCGTTCACCACCACGGCGGCGCTGTCGCGGGAGACCGAGCGGCTGGGCCTGGTCGTCACCGGCTCGGCGACGTTTCAGGCGCCGTACCACCTGGCGCGTCAACTGATCTCGCTGGACCACCTCAGCGGCGGCCGAGCCGGCTGGAACGTGGTGACCAGCTTCGCCGAGGCGGCGGCGGCCAACTTCGGGGACGCGGGGGTGATCGACCACGACGAGCGCTACCGGGTCGCGGCCGAGACCCTCGAGGTCGTCCAGAAGCTCTGGGAGTCGTGGGGCCCGGACACTGTGGTGGAGGACCGCGCGGCCGGGGTCTACAACGACCACCGGAAGATCCGCGTGCCCGCGCACAAGGGAGAGTTCTTCGCCGTCAAGGGTCCGCTCGGCGCCGCGCCCTCCCGGCAGGGCCAGCCGGTGATCTTCCAGGCCGGGTCGTCGAGCGCCGGACGCGCGTTCGCCGCACGCAATGCGGAGGTCATCTTCACCGGGCAGGGCGACTTCGATCGCGGGCGCACCTTCGTCGAACAGATCCACCGCGAGGCGAGCTCGGCCGGGCGGGAGACGCCGCCGCTGGTGACCCCGTCGCTGGGCTTCATCGTCGGCTCCACCGAGCAGGAGGCGGCAGCCCTGGAGCGCACGCTCTTCGAGCACTTCATCCCCGAGTACCAGATCGGCTGGCTTCAGGAGGTCGACATCGACCTGACCGGCGCCGACCTGGACGGTCCGGTGCCGCTGTCGGCCTTCGCCGCGTCGACGCAGACCCACCAGACCGCGCTCGCCGGTTATCGGGCGCTGGCCACCGAGGGCAACCCGACCGTGCGCGAGTTCCTGTTCCGCACGGTCACGGCCTTCGGCGCCCGCGTCGTCGGTTCGCCCGAGCGGATCGCCGACGAGATCGAGCGCTGGTACGCCGGCCGGGCCGCCGACGGCTTCATCCTCGCGCCGTCGGGGCTGCCGGGGCAGCTGGAGGCGTTCGTGGACCACGTCGTGCCGATCCTGCGCGCCCGTGGCCTGTTCCGGCACGAGTACCACGGCGACACGCTCCGCGACCACCTTGGGGTGCAAGCGGTCAGGACAGCTCGACGATCGTGATGACCGGGGTCTCGCGGTTGATGGTCTGCGCCACCGGCGAGCCGGCCAGCGCGCGGTCCCAGATGTCGCGCAGCGTGTCGTCGTCCGCCTCACCGGACATGGTGGCGCGCAGCTCGATGCCGCGATAGCCCGGATTGCCGGCGGACTCGATGCCCGCCCACCGCAGGACGTTGTCGAACGTGCCGGACACGTGCACCACCAGCGAGGTGAGCCGGACGTTCTGCACCGTGGCGTGCATGACGACGCCGGCGATGAGGCAGCCGGCGATGGAGGCGAGCAGGTACTCGTGCGGGGTCGGCGCGGTGTCGTCGGCGGCGACGTCCCCGGGCTGGTCGAACGCGATCTCGTGCCCGCGGACGGTCGCCTTGCTCTGGAACCCGGTCAGCCAGCTCGCCTCGATGTCCCACGGCCCGCTGAACTCCCGCACCCGCCGGGCGTCGCTGAGCTGCTCCATGATCAGCGCGCGGTTCTCCGCGCGGATGCCGTTGACGTCGCGTCCCAGGGCCGGCTGGCGTGCTGTCATGACAGCAACGTTAGTGTGCAACTGTTAGCCGATTGCGAACAGAAGGCTGCGGGTGGCGTGGGCGGCGAGGACGGCGGGCGGGTCGCCCTGTTCGGCATCCCGCAGCTCGACCAGCTCTTGCAGGGGCTTTTCTGGGGCGAGAACGTCTTCTGGGCACTCGACGGCGACGACGACGGCATGGCCCGGTTCGCCGAGGGCGTGCTCAGATGCATCGCCCGGGTGCCGTCGTTCACCCGGCGCATCGTCGTCGACACGCAGCCGCCCCGGTGGAGGGCGCCGGACGGCTTCGAGCATTACCCGGCCGGCATGGGCCTGCACGATCTCGTCACGGACCTGAAATCCGCGACGGACCGTCCCGGCGGGCCGGGCGTCGTGCTGGCGATCAATCTGCGCGCCCTCGCCCGGGACGATCGAGCGGCGGCGCGGGCGACGGCGCAGCTTGGCCACTTCGCGCTCCAGCACGGCGTGGTGACGCACTGGTTCGATGCCGCATCGGACCAGACCTCGGGGGTGCAGACGCTGGCCCAGTGCGTGATCGAGGCGCGGGCCGGTCATCTGCGCATCGAGCGGGCGGACGGCCGGCGCTCCCAGGTCCGCGGTGCCATGCTGCCCTACCGGCTGGGGGAGGAGGGCCTGACGGTCGAGGCCACCAGCGCGGCGTCGCTGCTGGGCCGCGGCCTGCGCTCGATCCGCCACCAGCGCGGCTGGACCCAGGCCCACCTCGCCGAGCTGGTCGGGGTGTCGGCCAGTGCGATCTCGCAGGCCGAGCGCGGCCAGCACGCGCTGTCGCTGGAGACGGTGCTCGAGCTCTCCGACAAGCTGGGCATGTCGGTGGACCACCTGCTGCGTGGCCGGCCGCCCTCGTACGAGCTGGCCCGGGCCGACGGGCGGGTGGGCGGCACGCCCTACCTCATCGACAGCGAGTCGCTGGGCCTGCGCACGACCGTCGTGCGGATCCCGCCGCGTGGTGCCGCCGCGCCGGCGTTCCGGGCCGACAAGGCGCAGGTGCTGCTCGTCGCCGTCGGGCTGGTCCAGGTGGTGCTGCCGGCGGCGCGGCCCATCCTCCGGCAGGGCGATGCGCTGACCGTGCATCAGGCGGGCGTGAGCAGCTGCCGCAACCTGGGCGACGACGAGGCGATCGTGTTCTGGCAGGAGCACGACTGACTTCAGTTCTACTTTAGTTGCTCTCGGAATGACCGAGATCTCAAGAGGTTGACTTAAGTTTGAGCGGCGTGCCATCCTCGGTTGGTATTCCTACTTCTCCGGTATGCATAACAGGTAATGCGACCTCGGACAACGCCGATCTCGCGGCTTGATCTCCCTGGCCTGCGTGGCCACCCCCAGGCGCCCGTAACGCAGAGAAGCGACGACGCGTGTGCCCATGCACCACGAAAGGATCGACCAGCCATGGCCATATTCCAGCGCTCACTGCTCGCCTGGACCGCTGTGACCGCCGGCGCCGCCCTGCTGCTGGCCGGCTGCGGTTCCGGCTCCGGCTCCGGCTCGGCAGGCTCGGCGGCCGCGGACTCGAAGCCCCGCGACGGCGGCACGCTCATCGTCGGCCAGTACCAGGAGGTCACGCAGTTCGACCCCAACCGCCAGTACTCGTGGGAGACCTGGCGCATCGACCGCAACATCTACGAGACCCTCGTCACCGAGGATCTGTCCTCGCCGACCGGCGTCCCGAAGATCGTGCCCGGACTGGCCACCTCGTGGACGGTCAGCCCCGACGCCACCACCTACACCTTCAAGCTGCGCCAGGGCGTCAAGTTCACCGACGGGACGCCGTTCGACGCGCAGGCCGTGCAGTTCAACGTGCGCCGCTTCACCGACCCCACCTTCCAGTACTACGACAAGGTCAGCGCCGCGACGATGGGGCTGGTCTACGCGGATCTCGCGTCGTTCAAGGTGATCGACGACTACACCGTGGAGTACGTCTTCAAGCACCCCTTCCTGGACTACCTGCGGCAGATCCCCAACAGTGGCAACGCGGCGTCGGGCATCTTCAGCCCGGCCGCCCTGCAGAAGTACGGCCAGGACGGGCTCGCCGACCACCCGGTCGGCACGGGGCCGTTCAAGTTCCAGGAGCGGGTGCGCGGCGACCACACCACGCTGGTGCGCAACCCCGACTACTGGGGCGCCCGGCCGCACCTGGACAAGGTGATCTTCAAGCCGATCGGTGACGACCAGAGCCGCGTCGCCGCGCTGCGTAGTGGCGCCGTCGACCTGATCAGCCGCGTCCCACCGGACTCGGTCGCGACGCTGGAGAAGGCCGGCTTCGCGGTGCCGGAGAACAAGAACGTTCCGCAGATCATCTACTACAACTTCAACTTCGCGAACCAGTATCTGCAGGACAAGCGGGTGCGGCAGGCGATCATCCACGCCGTGGACCGCAAGACCCTGGCCGAGAAGATCTACAAGGGCTACGCGGAGCCGGCGACCTCGATCATCAACCAGGGCAACGAGGCGTACGACGCATCCGCGGTCGACTACCAGTTCGACCCCGAGGCGGCCAAGAAGCTGCTCGCCGACGCCGGCTACCAGCCCGGCGAGGTGAAGTTCACGATCCTGACCGACACCACCGGACAGCCCACGGCGGAGTTCATCCAGCAGCAGCTCAAGGCGGTCGGCATCGAGGCCTCGGTGGAGTCGTTCGAGTGGATCACCTACGGGACCCGCGCGGCCAACCTCAAGCCGGCCGACGGCATCAACCTCGGCGAGTGGGGCTACATCGCCCCCAACTGGGTCAAGATCTCGCACAACTACAGCGTGGTCAACCGCGGCGGGGACAAGTACTCCGACACCAGCGCGGCGACGGTCAGCGCGATCGAAGCGGCCGCAAACAACTCTGACCCGGCCAAGTCGAAGGAGCTGTGGCAGGCGGCGGCGCAGACCTGGGCCAAGGACGCCACGATCTTCCCGCTGATCTCCTTCAACCGGTACTACGCGGTCGCGCCGCGCGTCGGCGGGTTCGTCTGGCCGCAGCAGGACCACTACGACCTGTCGCAGATCTGGGTGGCGAACTAACAATGGCGCGCCGGATCCTGTGGCGGCTGGCGAACCTGGTACCGCTGCTGTTCGTGATCAGCCTGCTGGTGTTCTTCATCTCCAAGGCCGGTCCGGCGGACCCCGTCAAGAACGTGCTGAGCGAGAAGATGTCGCCCGAGCAGATCGAGCAGATCCGCCAGGCGTACGGGCTCGACCAGCCCGCCTGGAAGCAGTACCTGCTCTGGCTGCGGGACATGTTCGCCCATGGCGGCGGCATCTCGCTGAGCGTGCGCAGCCCCGTGTCGGGCATCGTGTTCCCGGCCTTCCTGAACACGCTCATCCTCGGGGCGGCGACGACCGTGGTCGCCGTCGCCCTCGGGGTGCTGATCGGGTTCGTCTCGGGGATCCGGCACGGCCGGCTCATCGACCGGGCGGCGATGCTGCTGGTCCAGATCGGCAGCAACCTGCCGATCTACTGGTTCGGCCTGATCGTCATCTGGCTGACCGCGGTCCAGTGGAACTGGCTGCCCCCGGGCGGCATGCACGACCTGCGTGGCGACGGCGGCTTCGGCGATCTGCTGCTGCACCTGATCGCCCCCGCCTTCGCGGCCTCCCTGGTGTCGATGCTGATCATCGCCCGGTTCGTCCGGGCGGCGGTCATCGAGAGCGCGGGATCGGACTACATCCGCACCTACCGGTCGCAGGGTTTCGGGCGTGCGGCGATCCTGGGCAAGCACATCGGCCGCAACATCCTGCCGCCCATCGTCAACACGACCGGGCTCACCATCGGCTCGGTCATCACCGGCGTGGTGTTCGTCGAGACGATCTTCTCCTGGCCCGGTCTCGGCAGCGTGCTGCTCAACGCGATCGCGGGCAGTGACTACCCGGTGATCCAGTCCGGCATCCTGCTGGTCGCCGTCACGTTCGTGGTCGTCAACCTGATCACCGACGTGCTGCTCGACCTGCTTAACCCGCGGCTCAGGCACGGTGGCGCATGACCACGACAACAACCGAGGTCCGCGCCGCAGCGCCGCCACGACTGAGGCGCTCCGCCGCCGCCCGCTTCGTCCGCAACCGCGAGGCGATGCTCGGGCTGGTCGTCCTGATCGTCGTGATCGGCATCTCCGTGCTGGCGCCGTGGCTGGCCACGTACGACCCGAACGCCGGCGATCCAGAGAACGTGCTGGCCCCCGTCGGCTCGGCCGGCCACCTGCTGGGCACCGACGACCAGGGCCGTGACGTGCTCAGCCGGCTGCTCCACGGCGGCCGGGGCGCGCTGGTCGTCTCGATCGTGTCGGTCGCGGTGGCGCTGCTGATCGGGACGGTGCTGGGACTGTACGGGGCGTTCGCCGGCCGGCGTACCTCCGGGGTGCTGATGCGGATCATCGACCTGATGTTCGCCTTCCCGGTGATCCTGGTCGCGCTCTCGCTCGCCGCGGTCATCCACCCCGGACCGTGGGTCCTGATCGGCACGGTGGTCTTCGGCGCCGTGCCGTACGTGACCCGCATCGTGTTCGCGGAGGCGAGGATCGAGCGGGAGAAGGACTACGTGGAGGCGGCGCGCTCGCTGGGCGCCTCCGAGGCGGCCATCCTGCGCACCGAGGTCCTGCCCAACCTCCTCTCCTCGGTCGTGATCTACGGGACCAGCCTCGTCGGCGTCAACATCGTCTTCACCGCGAGCCTGAGCGCGCTGGGCCTCGGCATCCAGCCGCCCAGCCCGGACTGGGGCCGGATGATCTCCGAGGGCGCCAAGGTCCTGGTGACCGGCAACCCCGGCGTCGCCACGTTCCCCGCCCTCGCCATCCTGCTGGTCGCCCTGGCCTTCAACTGGCTCGGCGACGGCCTGCGCGACGTCCTCAACCCGTGAGGTGATCCGATGACAGCCGTGCTCACCGTCGATGGCCTGCACATCGACTTCCAGCTACCCGGGGCGGTCGTGCACGCCGTTCGCGGCGTCGACCTCGAGGTCGCTCCCGGAGAGGTACTGGCCCTGGTCGGCGAGTCCGGATCCGGCAAGAGCGTCACCGCGGCCGGCATTCTCGGCCTGCTGCCGCGAAACGCCCGGGTGACCGCGGGCAGCGTCCGCTTCCAGGGCACCGAACTGGTGGGCCTGGGGGAGCGGCAGCTCAACGTCTTCCGCGGTGCCGGCATCGGAATGATCTTCCAGGACCCGGTGACCTCGCTCGACCCGTCGTTCACGATCGGCAGCCAGCTGGGTGACACCGCCCGCCTGCACCTGCGGGTGTCCCGCAACGAGGCACTCGAGGTGAGCCGGACCTGGCTCGACCGGGTCGGGATCGGCGACCCGGACCGAGTGCTGCGGTCCTATCCGCACGAGCTCAGCGGCGGCATGCGGCAGCGGGTCATGATCGCCCTCGCCGGGCTGTCGGGCCCGAAGCTGCTCATCGCGGACGAGCCGACCACCGCGCTCGACGCCACGGTCCAGAAGCAGATCCTGGACCTGCTCCTCGGCCTCGCCGGCGAGGCCGGCACCGCGGTACTGCTGATCACCCACGACTTCGGCGTCGTCTCGCACACCAGCACCCGCGTCGCGGTGATGAGCGAGGGGACGATCGTCGAGATCGGGCAGACCGGGCAGGTCCTCGGCGCGCCGTCGCATGCGTACACCCGCACCCTGATCGACTCGGTGCCCGAGATCGGGCAGCGCCACCTCCAGGACGGCCACCAGCGGCGGCTGCTCGGCGCACCGGCGGCCACGGCCCGCGTACGCCTCAGCGAACGCGGCGAAGCCCCCCGGCCGCCGGCCGACCGCCCGATCCTGGAGCTGCACGAGGTCACCAAGGAGTTCTCGATCGGCGGGCTCGGCACCGGACGGCACCGCACGACCGTCCGCGCGGTCAGCGAGGTCTCGCTCAGCGTGCGCCGCGGCGAGATCTTCGGACTCATCGGCGAATCCGGCTCCGGCAAGTCCACGCTGGCGCGGCTGTCCGGCGCGCTGCTGCCGCTCACCGCGGGCTCGGTCACCTTCGACGGCGCCGACGTCGGCACGGCCGGCAAACAGGGCCTGCGGGACCTGCGGCGCCGGTTCCAGTACGTCTTCCAGGACGCCGCCACCGCGCTGAACCCGCGGATCAGGGTCGGCGACCAGATCGCGCGGCCGCTGCTGCGGCTGGGCAAGGCGACCGGCCGCCGGGAGGCCACCGAGCTGACCCATCGGGCACTGGAGCTCGTCGGCCTGAACGCCGGCTACGCGGACCGGTATCCGCGCGAGTTCTCCGGTGGGCAGCGGCAGCGGGTGGGCATCGCCCGCGCCATCGCTCTGGAACCCGACCTGCTGATCCTCGACGAGCCGACCTCGGCGCTGGACGTCTCCACCCAGGCGGCCATCATCAACCTCCTGCTCGACCTCAAGGACGAGCTCGACCTGACCTACCTGTTCATCGGCCACAACCTGGCGATCATCGACTTCGTCTGCGATCGCATCGGCGTCATGCGCCAGGGCTCGCTCGTCGAGACGTTCCCCGCCGGTGAGCTGTTCTCCGCCGACCGGCAGCCGGCCACCCGCGCCCTGCTCGACGCGGTCCTGCCCGTCCGGGCTCGCCGCCGCGAAGACCTCCTCGCTCCCTCCACCATCAAGGACTGATCATGACCACGACTGACGCCCCGGCCGGGCTGACCTACCTGCGTCCCGCCACCGCTACCGCCGCCGAGCTCTCCGAGCGCTTCCAGCCGATCTTCGACCGGATCGCCGAGGGCACCGTCGCCCGGGAGAAGGACCGGATCTTCCCCCACGACCAGGTGCAGTGGCTCAAGGACGCCGGATTCGGCCGGGTCCGCATTCCGGTCGAGCTCGGCGGTTTCGGCGCCTCACTGGAGCAGACCTTCGCCTTGCTCGCGGACCTCGCCGAGGCCGACGCCAACGTCTCGCACATCTGGCGCAACCACCTCGCCTTCGTCGAGGACCGGCTCAACGCGGCGCCCTCGCAGACCAACGACCGGTGGATCCAGCGCTTCCTCGCCGGTGAGTTCGTCGGCGGCGGGTGGACCGAGGCCAACAACGGCACGTTCGCCAACCTCAAGACGACGGTGCGCGGCAACGGCGACGGGTGGCTGGTCAGCGGCGCCAAGTTCTACGCCACCGGCAGCCTCTACGCCGACTGGCTCGACGTGCTCGGCAAGGGCGACGGCGACACCGTGCTCACCGCCCTCGTGCGCCGCGACGACCCCGGGGTGCGACTGGTCGACGACTGGAACGGCTTCGGCCAGCGGACCACCGCCAGCGGGAGCGCCACGTACACCGACGTTCCCGCGGCCGAGGGCGACGTCTTCCCGGCCGGGGAGCGCTTCGTCTACCAGGGGCACTTCTACCAGACTGCGGTGCTGGCCGTGCTGACCGGCATCACCCGGGCGGCGCTGCGCGACGGGACCAGCGCGCTGAAGGCCCGCGGCCGCAACTACCCCCAGGCGCTCGACCCCGACCCGACCCGCGACGCTCAGCTGCTGCAGGTCATCGGCCAGGTCTCCGTGTACGCCTTCGCGGCCGGAGCGGCGCTGCGGGCGGCGGGGCACGCCATCGACCTGGTCGCGGCGGCCCACGCGAGCGGCGACGAAGTGCTCCGCAAGCAGCGGGTCCTCGAGGCCGAGGTGGCCACGGTGCACGCGCAGCTGGCCATCATCGACGCCGCGCTGCAGGCCACGACGACCGTCTTCGACGCCCTCGGCGCGTCCGGCGTCTCGGAGACGCTGCTGCTCGACCGGCACTGGCGCAACGCCCGCACCCTCGCCTCCCACAACCCGCGGGTCTACAAGGCGCGCATCCTCGGCGACTGGATCGTCAACGGCGCCGACCCGGTGCCCGACCTGACCTTCACCCACCGCGGCGGCCAGGGCAACTGACCCGGATCGCAGGAGCAGCACACATGGCACACCGGCCGCTTCGCCTCGGCTTCGCGCTCAACTTCCGCACGACCTCGCGCGTCATCGACGACGTCGCGCGGGTCTACGACGAGGTCATCGACACCATCGCGTACGCCGAACAGCTCGGCATCGACAGCGTTTGGGTGGGCCAGCACCACTTCGACAACACCGACGGCCCGTTCGCGTCGCCGCTGCCGTTCCTGGTCGCGGCGGCCACCCGGACCTCGCGCATCACACTCGGCACCGGTATCACCACCCTGCCGCTGGAGGACCCGCTGCGGCTCGCCGAGGACGCGGCGGTCGTCGACGCGCTCACCGGCGGCCGGCTGCACCTCGGGCTGGGCACCGGCGGCGCCAACCTCGAGGGGTTCGCGGCATTCGGACAGTCGGCCGACCAGCGACACGCCCTGTTCGACTGGAAGGTCACGGCGCTGCACGCGGCGCTCGAAGGCCGGCCGCTGGTGCCCGGCGCCGACGCGCCGCGGCTGTATCCGGACGGCACACGGGTGCGACGACACCTGTGGCAGGCCGCGACCAGCATCGAGCAGGCGGTCGCCGCCGGCCTGGCCGGCGACGGGCTTCAGCAGGGCGCCTTCTTCGACCCGGCGGACACCGGTCAGGCGCCGAAGGTCGCGGCCTACCTGGAGGCGCACGAGCGAGCCCACCCGGACGACGTGCCACGGGTCGCAGTCTTCCGGTTCGTGTACGCCGGACGCGACAAGCAGACGGTACTGCGCGAGGTGGAGCCGGTGCTCGGGCCGCGGCTGCAGGCGCTGGCGGACCGGGCGGCGTTGAGCGGCAACCCGCGGCTGCGCGGCCTGAGCGTGCGTGAGTACCTCGACCTCGTGCCGTTCTACGGCTCCGCCGACGACATCGCCGAGCGGGTCGGCTCCGACCCGGCGATCGCGGCCGGTGCCACCGACTTCGTCGCCAACTTCTCCTACCGCGACGACTTTGACGCGGCCAACGCCCGAGCCCGGCTGGACGTCCTGGCCACGCGGATCGGGCCGGCGATCGGCTGGCAGCCGGCCGGAGCGCTGCGATGACCCGTGCCGCCCCACCAGCGAAGGGACAACCGATGCCCGCCCCGTACCTCGCACTAGGCCTCGCCGGTCCGCACCTCATCGAGCTGGCCGGCAGCGCCGACCTGCTCGCCCGATGGGACGCGCTGCCGGTAGCGTTCACCGTCCTGGGGATCGACCGGATCGACGGGCGCGGCCCGGCGCCCTCGACGCTGGACGGCAGCGCCGTCGGCGCGATCCTCGCCGGCCGCACGAGCCGGGCGCGCTTCCTCATCGCCGCCAGCCCGCAGCGCGACCACCCCTACAACCTGGCACGCCGGGTGGCATCGCTCGGGCACCTCTCCCGGGGGCGCAGCGGCGTCCTCTTCGGGGTGGCGGACGCATACGCCGCACCCGGCCCGGACGACACCGGCGCCTGGGGCGGCGCCGGGCTGGGCGTCGGCGCACCGCTCACCGCGGCGACGGCGCTCGACACGGCTCGCGCCGTCCGGGCGCTGGAGCAGAGCTGGCCGTACGACTCCATCATCGGCGACCGCGAAGCCGGCATCCTGGTGCAGTCCGATCAGATCGTCCACATCGATCACGACGGCGCCTTCCACATCGCCGGCCCGCTGAACGCTCCGGAGCCCGCCACCGGCCCCTCGCCCATCGCCTGGTACGCGACCACGCCGGACGACGTCGTCGCCGACTCGGCGCCGGTCGACCTGGTCATCGGCGCCGGCGGGTCCGTCCGCGTCGCGCCCCTGGGCCTGCGGCCGGCGGACGGCGACGGCGACGGTGTTCTGCTGCGACCGACCGCCGACCAGAGCCTGGACGAGGTGCTGACCGAGGCCGAGCGGTTGCTCGCCGACGGCTTCACGCCGGTGACGCCGGGCGGACCGCTGCGCGCGGCCCTCGGTCTGGCGGCCCCAGCGCGCCCGGCCGGCGCTCGCGCCGCGTTCCCCGCGCCCGAACCCCAGCCCTCCCTGTAACCCCGGAGAAGAGACTATGACCGATCGCCGTACGGGACACGTCATCCTCGGCATCAACGTGCTCGTCCTCGGCTATCTGCCGGCTGCGTGGCAGTCGCCGCTGCTGAAGAAGGACTCCTTCGTCGACCCGGACTACTGGGCGGGCATCGGCCGCACGGCCGAGCGGGGAACACTCGACGCGATCTTCCTTGCCGACGGACCGGTGCTCGGCGATCCCGCGTACGACGCCAACCCGATCCGGCTCGAACCCACCGTGAACTGGGGCTACGTCGCCGCCGCGACGGAGCGCGTCGGCCTGGTGTCCACGGCGTCGACGACCTTCAACGACCCCTTCGAGCTCGCCGAACGGCTGCTCTCGTGGGACACCCTGTCGGGCGGCCGCGCGGGCTGGAACATCGTCACCACCCGCGGCGCGCAGGCCGCCCGCAACTTCGGCCTGGCGGACGTGCCGCTGCGCGACGACCGGTACGAACGGGCCGCCGAGTTCGTCGACGTCGTCACGGCGCTGTGGGACTCGGCCGCGACCGGCCACGACGTCCACCACCACGGCGACTTCTTCGACATCGACGGCCGGCTCCGCGTGCCGCCGTCCGCGCAGGGCCGCCCAGTGCTGCTGCAGGCGGGCGGATCGCCCAAGGGTCGGGCCCTGGCCGGCCGGGTCGCCGAAGGCGTGTTCGCGGCCGAGCTGACCAAGCAGAAGGCGATCGAGCACTACCGACTCGTCAAGCGCCTCGCCAGCGACAACGGCCGCTCGCCCGACGACGTGAAGATCCTTCCCGGTCTGCTGCTTAGCCTCGGCAGCACCGAGGAGGAGGCTAAGCGGCGCAGCGACGAGCTGCACGACGCCGGCCCGGCCTCCTACTCGATCCAGTGGCCCTCTCAATCGATCGGGTTCGATGCCTCGAAGCTCGAGCTCGACGAGCCGTTCCCCGAGGAGGTCTTGGCCGCGCCCGCGGACACGCAGACCTTCCAGGGGAGCATGGGGTTCCGCGAGTCGATCGTCACCCAGATCCGGCGCACGAACCCGACCGTGCGTGAGTACCTGAAGCAGACCCGCTACACCGGCTCCGGCCACGCCGGCTTCGTCGGCACGCCCGAGCAGCTCGCCGACCACATCGAGGACTGGTTCCACTCGGGCGCGATCGACGGCTTCAACCTCCAGCCCGATGCGCTGATCGACGGCCTCGACGTGATCGCCGACGAGCTCGTGCCGATCCTGCGCAAGCGCGGCCTCTACCGGCACGAGTACGAGACCAGCACCCTTCGCGCGCATTTCCAGGCGGCCTCGCCCACACCCCACCTTGGCTGAACACCTGAGAGGTGATCGACATGACCCAGCTTTCCCAGCCGTTCCCCACCAACCAGGATCTCGACCCGGTGCGCCTGCGCCAGGCGTTCGGCATCTTCCCCAGCGGCGTCGTCGCGGTCGCCGCCCAGGTCGACGATGCCCTCGTCGGCCTCGCGGCCAGCTCCTTCACATCGGTCAGCCTTGACCCGCCACTCGTGTCGTTCTCGGTCGCCAACGCGTCCAAGACATGGCCCGACCTGCGGCGCGCGGCGCACCTGGGCGTGACGATCCTGGCCGACCGGCACGGCGGCCTCGCCCGCCAGCTCGCCGGCCCGCCCGAGTCCCGCTTCAACGACGTGGAGGTCGCGCTGAGCGAGCACGGCGCGGTGACGCTGCCCGACGGGCTCGCGCAGTTCGACACCACGATCTACCGCGAGGTCGAGGCGGGCGACCACACGATCGTGCTGCTCCGGCTGCACGCGGTGCAGCACGCCGACCACTCGTTGCCCCTGGTCTTCCACCGCAGCGGCTTCGGTTTCCGCAGCGAACGGTGACCCGAGGGCCGCACGGCCCCCTCCCGGCCGGCACCGTGCATGACATCCCATGACCGCGTTCATTCTCGAGAACCGAACGCCGCAGCCGTGTGATCGTGCGTGAGAGACGTGGCAACCTTCTGCTGTCCGTGGCGGGTATGGAGACCGACTACGTTTCGGCAGTCGATCGGGGGCACGGGTGGATCGCGACAGCGAGCGCGACTTCCGGGACTTCGTGCTGGTCGCCTATCAGCGGCTTACGCGTACCGCGTATCTGTTGTGCGGCGACCGGCACGAGGCTGAGGACCTTGTCCAGACCGCGCTCGCCCGCGCCGCGCTGGCCTGGCACCGGCTCGACGCGGGACCGGATGCGTATGTGCGCAAGATCCTCGTCAACGTGTTTCGCAGCAGCCGGAGACGCCACTGGCGGCAGGAAATCCCGGTCCAAGCAGTCCCCGACCGTGGCCTGGCCGATGCCGCCTCGACGACGGACGACCGAGACTTCCTACGACGGGCCCTCGCCGAACTGCCGCCCCGGCAGCGCGCGGCCGTCGTGCTGCGGTTTTACGAGGACTTGTCCGAGCAGCAAACCGCCGCCGTGCTCGGCTGCTCGGTCGGCACCGTCAAAAGCCTGACCTCACGCGGGCTGCAGCGGCTGCGCCGCGACCTGCCCGCCGAGAAAAGCCATGCGCAGCCCGCGGAGGTGGACCGGTGACCGACAGCATCGAGTTGCTGCAGCAGCGGCTGCATGATCTGGCCGATGAGCTCGGTCCGTTGCCGGTGCCGCACGAGGAGATCCGCCACCGTACCCGGCGGCTCCGCCGTTGGCGTCGGGCCGGCAGCCTGGCCGCGGTCGCCGTCGTGGTCGTGGTCGCGGTCGTGACCGTCAGCGTGGCGCTGGTGGTTCGACCGGCGCCGATGCCCGTCACCGCCCCCGACGGGCCGTTCCTCGGCTGGCCGGTCACCGGCAACGCCACGGGCACCGGCCTGCTGGCCGAGGCGGTACAGGTCTGGGACTCCACCCGCGCCTCGGGCCCGCACACCGACATACATGCCCTGCTCGTCGACCGCGATCCGGTCCTCCTCGGCCCCGTCGTGGTGCTCGAAGGCCGCGACGCGCAGGGCGAGCCCCGGCTGGCCATCCTGACCGGCAGCGCCGAGGACCGCGACGCGCTGCGCCTGCGTGCCGACCGGCCGGCGCCCAACCCGGTCGCCACCCGAGTGGTGAGCATGGTGAGCGGACGATTGGGCACCGCGACGGGCATCGAGCCGCTCGACTCCCGCCCCTCCGCCTGGCTGTTCGCGCTTGGCGCGCCAGGGGTGACCGGCTTCGGCTACCACTCGACGGCCGTGGACCAGGAACTGGTCGAGGGCGGCGGCCCGGACCTGGGCCGGCGGCTGCTCGTGTCGCTACCGCCCGGCGCGACGCCGATCAACACCACCGTCATCGCGAGGCATGCCGGCACCGTGGTCTTCCGCGGCCCGGCCGACGGCGGCGCCATCGGCGACGCGGTCGCCGTGCCGGCCACGGTCCTCACCCGATCACCCGACCACGCCCGAATCCAGGGCTCGCCGCGCGCCCTCCTCCCGGGCCGGCTCGTCGCGACGCCGGACGGCCTGCTCGGCCGAATCACCACGGCGCGCGGCGAAGAGGCTGACGTGGAACTGGTGACCGCCGCCTCGTTCAGCATCGACGCGCTGACCGACATCACGTACCGGCCGCTGCGACTGGTCGGCACCGGCGGCAACGCCCGGCTGGACCAAGTGCCCGCCGACGCGCACGTGGTCGCCACGAACCGGATCGTGACCGTCGACCCGGCCCAGCACTCCGACCGGCTGGGCACGCTGACGATCGGCCGCGTCGGCGCCACCGGCCACGACCTGGTCCCGGCAACGGAGATAAGCGACCTATCCCGGGTGTACGTCATGGTGGAGTACGAAGCCGAGCCGCGGTGAGTCGATGAGCCACCGCCTCCATGCCGCCCGGACGAGGGGCGTCGAGCTGCGTCCGGCCCTCGGGCTGACCAACTGGTCCACGCACATCTGCGCCGGTAACCTTTCGTCGCCAGCGCACACAGAGTAGGACATGGACGTCGTCAACGATCGCGACGCTGACTGGTTCCGCGGCATCTACGGCCGGCACTACCCGGACGTCGTGCGCTACGGCTTGCGAAGGCTCGGCGGCACTGCGGCGGCGGAGGAACTCGCTCAGGAGGTCTTCCTGGTCGCTTGGCGGCGGCGGTGGGAGGTGCCGGCACGGACGCTGCCGTGGCTGTACGGCGTCGGGCGGCGCCTGCTGGCCAACCACTGGCGCGCCGAACGGGCCACGCCGCCGGCGCTCGAGCTTCGGGAGGTGCCCTCGGCCGACCGGCACGACGGCGTCACACGGCTGGTCGACGTGCGCGCCGCGCTGGCCCGGCTGTCCGATGACGACCAGGAGATCCTGCGGCTCGTCGGCTGGGAGCAGCTGTCCGTGAGCGAGGCTGCACTGGTCCTCGGCTGCGGCGCCGCGACCGCGAAGGTCCGGCTGCATCGCGCCCGCCGGCGGCTCACCGACCTGCTGCGCGAACAGCCCGCACCCGCACCCGTCCGGATTGGAGGATCACGATGAACAAGCAGATCCGTGTGCTGCTGGAGCACGCCGACCCGGCCCGAGGTGTCGTCGTCGGTCCCGGCGACGCCGAAGCGGTCCTGGGTCGCGCCGCCACCGACATCACCGCCTACGAGGAGGTCCCACCCCGCCGCCCGACCCGGCGCGCCCTGCTCGCCGCGGCGGTCGCGGTCGCCGTCGTTGTTGGCGCTGTCACGATCGCACTGTCCGGTCGTCGCCCCGTTCCCGGGCCGATGCCGGGAGCGCCGGCGGTCCAGGGTTCGTCCGCCGCGAGCTGCCTGGCTGTACTCGCCGACCAGATTGCGCCGGCACCCTACGACGGCGTGGCGGGCCGGTACGAGTACCTGCACACCCGCAGCATGGGCGGCTTCACCAGCGAGGTTCCCGGCAAGACCACGTTCGCTACGGCGAGCTGGGAGCTCGAGGTGCGGCTGTGGAGCGCTGCCGACGGTTCGGGGCGGCGGGTCGCCGACCGGGGGCCGGTGCGGTACCCGGACGAGGCGTCGCGGACGTTTTTCGCGGCGCATCCCGACGGGCTTGGCCCCGCGCACGAGGATCGCACCTTCGCGGCCGACGAACACACGCCTCGGCCGCTGCCTGCGGCGGAGCCTGCGGCGATGGCCGAGCAGCTGTACCAGCCGCGCGGGAACGGGCCTTCGGCCGCGCTCGTCGGCGTAGCGGACCTCAACGCGGCGCGGGTCCTCGACAGG
Source organism: Dactylosporangium sp. NPDC051484 (assembly GCF_040689395.1). Lineage (NCBI taxonomy): Bacteria > Bacillati > Actinomycetota > Actinomycetes > Micromonosporales > Micromonosporaceae > Dactylosporangium > Dactylosporangium sp. NPDC051484. The sequence goes on from NZ_JBFAZX010000037.1 coordinate 43,649, forward strand.
GCGCACCGGGCCGCGGTGCTGCGTTTCCTCGCCGCCACTGACGGCGTCACCTGCGCCGGCCAGACGCAGACCGAGGCGGGTGCCGGGTTGCTGGTGACCGCGCCGATCGGCCAGGGGCAACACCCGAGCCTCGGCGACGACGGCTCCCAGGTACTGCTGTTCGACGCACGCACCGGCGAGCTGATGGCTGCCGGCACTGAACCCGGCCGTTGGACCACCGTCTACGTCGACCGCGGCTACACCGACCAACCCGGCTGAACGAGCGGCCGGTCGGCTCGGAAACCTACACACCGAGCCGGCCGGCAGCAGCGCACTGCCACCGCACCACCCGAAGCCGCCCCGATTGACTGATGTGACAGCGACGAGCGGTATCAGCGGCATGGCGCAGTGACTGAAGCGGCGGTGCCGGGCTGCAACAGTCATGCCGTATTTCGGCTGGGCTGTAGCAAGACTTCGGCGCCGATGGGGGTGAAGCCGGCGGCGAGGAAGGCGCGCAGTGAGCGTGCGTTTCCGGGGGCGACCGCGGCAAAGAGGGGTTCGCCGTGCGGTACGAGTGAGAGCGCGTCTGTGATGAGCGATCGTCCGTGCCGGTGGCTGCCGTCCTGCGGGTGGTGGAGTTCGATGCTGAGCTCGCGTCGTCCGGCGAGCCCGTCGGCCAGCGTGATCAGTCCGCGTTCGTCACCGAAGACGCGGACGTTGGCACGCAGTTGTTGGGCGTAACGCACGCGGGGGTGGTCGGCGGCGTCGGTGAGTGCTGCCAGGCGCGGTGTTCCGCCGGTACCGCGGGCTGCGAGCGTGGCATCGATGACGCCGATCCAGCCGGTGGGGCCGGCAAGATAGCGCAGGAAGTCCGGGGCCAGGGATGCGCCGAAGCCGCCCGGCCTGTGGACGTGGATGTCCGCGGCGGACAGTGCGGTGGCGATGATGGCATGGCCGGTGAAGGCCACCGAGCACTCCAGCTGTCGGGGCAGGGCCGGTAGCAGCGTGACGCGCCCGTCGGCGGGTGGGAAGCGCCCGTCGACGGCGTTGAGGAAGCAGGCGAGGAGCGGATGCGGCCGCTGAGCCGCGGCGGGATGGTCGCCCAACGCCCGCGTGGGCGGTCCGTCGTGGTGGCTTTGATCCGTCATCGGATATCTCCGTGGATACTCCGGCCTTCAGGCCGGAGAGGAAACGGATCTCCTGCGGAGCAGGGCAGAGAAGGGCCGCCGGGGTGCTCCTGCTGCGGCAGCTCGGGACTGGCAGGTGCGGCTCGGATCTCGTGGGCGCCGTCCGGGCTCGCGCCGTGGGTTTGCACGGCGGCCCGCAGGGCCGGACTGAAGGACAGGACGCAGGCGGCCAGGACGAGGACGAAGCAGATCAGTACGCCGTGCTGCAGGCCGTCGGCGGTGACCGTGCGTAGGTCCGCGGTGAGCATGACACCCGTCACGAGGGCGACGCAGAAGGTCGCCGACAGTCGTTGGGTCAGCTGGAGGAAGGCGGCCGCGACGCCGTGGTGGGCGACGGACGCGAAGCCCAGCGTGATCGCCCGCATCGAAGGTTCGAAGACGGCCGAGGCCGTGCTGAGGATGATCTCGATCGCCACCATCGCGGCGACGAACGGCGCGTCGATGAGTGTGGTACAGACTACGACCAGCGCCGCCAAGCCGGCCGCCTGGACGGCGAGCGCGATCGACAGGGTCCGCGCGCCGAGGCGGGCGTAGACGCGCGAGCTGAGCGAGGACGCGGCGACCCGGACCAGGGCGCCCGGAATCAGGGCGGCCGCGACCAGCAGCGGGCTCCAGCCGAGGCCCTGCAGCAGGTAGATGGTCAGCACCGTGGAGTGCGCCAGCATACCGCCGAACCACATCAACGCGATCAGATTGCCGAGCACGAACCCGCGCGACGTCATGAGCGCGGGTACGAACAGCGGGGTCCGGCCGCGGGCGGCGTAACTGCGCTCCCAGACGCCGGTCGCCACCACCAGGACGCCGCACACGCCGACGATGCCCCACAGCCGGCCGCCCTCGATGCCAGGGTCGACCACGGGCACGGTGACCAGCAGCACGAATGCGGCGACCAGGGCGATCGCCGGCAAGTCGAGATCCGGCCGCTGTGCCGGGCGGGCCCGGTCGGGAATGAACCGCATCGTGAGCAGGAGCGTGGCGAGGATGAACGGCAGGTTCAGGGCCAGCACCACCCGCCAGGCCAGGCCGCCCGGGACCACCGCGAGCACGAGCGCGGCGCTGAGCGGACCGACCACCGCGGCGGCCGCCCCGGCGGCGGTGTAGGCGGCCAGCGCACGCACCCGCCGCAGCCCGGTGAACCTGTCCTGGATGATCGCGAGCACCTGCGCGCTGATCAGCCCGGCACCCGAACCCTGCAGGGCCCGCGCGGCGACCGCCCACCAGATGCCCGGTGCGGTCGCCGACCCGAGCGCACCGGCGGCGAACAGCACGAGCCCGAGGATGAACAGCCTGCGGCGCCCGAGCGCGTCGCCCAGCCGCCCGCCGGGAACCAGCCCGAGTCCGAACGTCAGCGAGTAGATGGACAGGAACCACTGCACCCCGCTGGTCGGTGCGGCCAACTCGGTACCGAGCAACGGCACCGCGTAGGTGACCACCGCCGAATCCAACAGCGTCGCGAACCCGGCGCCGACGCAGCAGGCCAGCAGTCCCAGCTCGGCCCGGCCCGACCGCGGGCCGGTGTCCACCGGCCGAGTCCGGGCCGGTGGGTTCGCGTGCGCCGACACGAGCCAAGCGTAGGCACCCGCGACTTTCTCGTCAAAGTCTATGGGTTAGATAGAGATTCACACATCGCGAGTCCCTACGGCGGTTGCTGCTCGATCATGGGGGTGTCCAAGCGCGATACGCTCGGCGGATGGTGGTCGAGCGGGACATTCGGGTGGCTGGCGAGCGGACGCTGCGGGCGTACGACAGCGGGGGCGACGGGTCGGCGGTCTTCTGGCACCACGGCACCCCGCACACCGGGGCGATCCTCGCGCCACAGCTCGCCGGCGCGGTCGAGCGGGGCCTGCGCCTGGTGACGTACGCGCGGCCGGGCTACGGCGGATCGACACCGGTGCCGGGGCGGGACGTCGCCTCCGCCGCTGACGATGCCGCGGCCGTCGCCGACGCGTTCGGCGTGGGCCGGTTCGCGGTCATTGGCGCCTCGGGTGGCGCGCCGCACGCCCTCGCCTGCGCGGCCCTGCTGCCCGACCGGGTGAGCGCGGCGGCCACGTTCGCCGGGCTCGCGCCGTACGCGGAAGAGGGTTTCTGGTTCGAAGGCATGACCGACGACGGTGCGCTGCGCGCGGCGATCGAGGGGCGCGACGCCCGGCTGCGATACGCGCAGAGCGCGCAATTCGATCCGGCGGTGTTCACCGACGCGGACTGGGCGGCGCTGAACGGGCCGTGGGCGGCGCTCGGCGAGGATGCCGGCCGGGCCAGCGAGACGGGTGTGGTCGGTCAGGTCGACGACGACCTCGCGTACGTGTCGCCGTGGGGCTTCGACCCGGCGGACATCGCGGTGCCGGTGCTGGTCGTCCACGGCGACAAGGACCGGATGGTGCCCGTCCGGCACAGCGAGCGGCTCATGACAGTGCTGCCCGACGCGACCCGCTGGCCGCGACCCGGCGACGGGCACGTGTCGGTCATGACGGCGTACGGCGACGCGCTGGACTGGCTCATATCCCGCTGACACGGATCGTGAAAGGATTCGGCGGGTCAGTGGCTACTGATGGCGAGTCGGATGCCGAAGCCGGTGATCACGGTCCCGGTGATTCGGTCCAGCAGTCGGCGAGCCGCGGGACGCTGCAGCACCGTCCGGAGCCGATGCGCCAGCAGGACCAGCACGGCCGACCAAGCGGTGCCCAGAAGGATATGTACGCAGGTCAAGAGCACGCCGAAGGCGAAAGCGGAAGCGCCGGAGGGAATGAACTGGGGCAGGAACGCGACGTAGAACGCGCCCATCTTCGGGTTCAGTAGGTTCGTCAGCGTGCCGCGACGCCACCCGGGGACGAAGTCATTGCCGGCAGCCGGGGATTCGTCGATCGGCTGGATCGATTGGTTTGATCGACGGTGACGAGCGGCCCACAGCATGCTCAGTCCCATCCAGATCAGATAGCAGGCGCCGGCCCAACGCAGCGCTTCGTAGGCCAGGTGCGAGGCCGTCAGCAACGCGGTGACACCGGCGGAGGTGAGAACACCCCAGGTCAAGGTTCCGCTCTGGATCCCGATAACGACCCCCCAGGCGCGGCGCGGCGCCCCGACAGCCGCAGTGCGCAAGATGAGGGCGGTGTCCATCCCTGGAGTCATCGTCAGCAGTCCCACGACGACGACAAAGGCCCATAGGTTGCCAAGGGTTGTCACGGCGATCAATCTATCGCGGGGTGGCCCCTACTCGAAGCGCTTGCCGCCGAGGTGATTTCGCTCGGTGACCAGGTGTGGTGGGCGAGTTGGAGCGCAGTGACCTGTGGCTCGTGCGCATCCAACTGACGGGCGCGGAGGACGAACGCGTACTACGAGGTGCGCGGCCTCGGTGAGGCGGCGTCAAGCCGCTGAGCCCGCCGCCGCGCCGGCAGCTGGCCTCGGAACTGATCACCGAGGTCGCGGTCATCGACAAGAAGATCAAGACCGCCAACCAGCAACTGACCGAGCTCATCGCTTCCACCGGCAGCACACTGCAACAGCTCAACGGCATCGGCCCGTCCGGCGCCGCCCGGCTCCTCGGCGACATCGGCGACGTCAGCCGGTTCGCCAGCCGGGACCACTTCGCATCCTGGAACGGCACCGCGCCCATCGACGCGTCCTCCGGCGACCACCGCCGCCACCGGCTGTCGAGGGCCGGGAACCGGCGCATCAACTGGGTCCTGCACATCATGGCCATCGTCCAGCTGCGCAACGACACCGAAGGCCGGGCCTACTACCGCCGCAAACTCGCCGCGGGCAAGAGCCCGATGGAAGCCATACGCGCCCTCAAACGCCGCCTGTCCAACGTCGTCTACCAACGCATGATCACCGACGCCGAACGCGTCCGGACAGGCCCGGGAGGGCAGACGGGAGCGACTCTGCAATCCAGCGCGGCCAGCTCAATCCCGACAGCCAGCAGAGGGGTGCCATGACCGTAAAAATCACGATGATCACCGCCATGAGCGCGAGCACCAGTAGGTGCCGGTTGGTGATTTGCCATTGCTCGGCGGTGCGGAATCGGGGACTGCGTCGCCAGGACGGCGGTGAAACACGCGACCACCCACGGTCCCATGAGCAGCAGCAACAGCAGCCCGGTGACTACTGGATGCCGCTCAATGAAGTCTCCGGAGCGAACCCTCGCAGCCACGAGCCGAGTTATGCGCATCGAGGTCAAGACTGATGGAGCGAGCGAGAACGAACGTCGCCAAGGAGGCCACGCGCTTCCGCAGGGGCGCGTCCAGCGCGATGAGTCATAGCACGGCCGCACCCGGCCAGTTCCTTATCGTGGCCCCTTGGCGCAGAAGGGTGCCAGAAGAGTACGCCCGCTGAGTCTTCTACTCCTCCGGTCGCGCGTCGCGCCAGAACTGTCGGGGTGCGTATCCCTCCCGGCGCAGCCAGTGCTCGGTATAGACGATCCGCTCGGCGGTGACCACGCCAAGTGGTCCAAAGGGCGGCTCGTCGACGGATCGGGACCGCTCGACGTGGTCGGACTGCCATCGGACCACGGACCAGTACCGCTCAAAGTCGCAATCATCCGGTTCGAGGATGCGGGCGGTGCCGAACAGCTGCGCTCCGCGACTGCTCGCCTGCCCGACCAGGGGCGCAAATACGCCGATGGAGACTCGCGGGTCCGCGCGGATGTTACGCATCTTCGGGGAGGTTCCCATGGCGGTGAAGACGACGGTGAAGTCGAGATGGAAGTAGCGCACGGGGGTCGCCAGCGGCCCATCAGGGCCGGCCGTGGCCAGGACGCACATATTTTGCGAGGACAGCAGATTGAGGATGCGTTCCTCCAGCCGTTCGCGGTCCAGCCGCTTCGTCGGGCTCGGGCCGGCGAGCCACGGGTTGGTCACCACCATGAGCACACTCTGTCAGATCCCGGATCCCTGGGCCCACGCACGGCCAGATGAGTGAATCTCCCACCGTCAGGCAGCAACCCGCCGTAGTCGTCTTGTCTCGGCGGATCCGACGTGGGCGAGACTCGGCATTTGGTGTTTGTGGGGATCTGAGCCAGCTGATCAGCAGGGAAGTTACGGACTGCGTCGGACGCACCGCGCCGTTCACGGACTTTTCGTTGCTATGTTTGAAATTGAGCGAGTTGATCGTCCACTTCGGACTTTCAGGTTCGCGGCTCGATATGCACACGGATGATGCTCCACCGCACAGGACAAGCGCCGCATGTGGGGGGTTGGTTGGTGAGCGGGTTTCCGGTCGCGGTACATTGCGTTCTTGGCATCCGTGGCGGCCAAACCATAAATGGCTCGATGCCCGGCCGGGTAGCGCCTCCATGGTCGTGACGGTCAAGACTCGAAGGAAACCAATGCAGTCGTACACCATCACCATCGCGCCGAACGATGGCAGTGGCACCACCACCACGCTGGTCGTGGACACGTCCGGGGACCAGGTCCGCATCACCGACGTGCATCTGCACGCCGATGCCGGTCTGGCCGGCGGGCAGATGCCGACCGTGGACTTCGCGCTGCTGCTGCGGGCGATCGCCACGTCGACGACCACGTCGGCGTCGATCGAGGCCACGCCCACCGCGGCGCTGGTCGACACCGAACCCGTAGCACACAACGATGAGCCGGCTGAACCCCCGCTACCGGCCGCCGCCGACGTGAGTGTTGTCGCGGCGGTGGTGCCCACGCCGCGCACCCGCCGACGCACCCAGCCGCCGGCCGTCGCACCGGCCAAGCCTGCACGCACTCGCCGAGCGGCGACCGCGAAGGCGAACGCCACCACGGCAACCAAGAAGCGCACCACCGCACCCGCGAAAGCGGCCAAGACCACCCCGGCGAAGGAGACCGCTGAATCCGTCGACGGCGGTGGCGAGCGGGCGTATCGGCGCATGCCCGACGACTTCGCCGCGGTGTACCAGCAGGCCAGCACGTCGGCGGCGATCGCCGACCACTACGGGGTGCCCCGCTACACGGCGCAGGGATGGATTCGCCGCATCCGCGCCACCGTCGCGACCTCGTTGCCGGCTGACGAGTGACCGGCGCTGGTAAGTCGCAGCATCGCGCCCGACACTCATAGATGAATTTCATCATATAAAGAGTGGACCTGGCGGCGTCACCGACCGCGCCATCCCGACTCGGGGCGGCGCGGTCATCAGCATTCCATACACCCGACCGAGCGTCCGGCGGGGAAGCACCGCAGAGCGCGCCTACGGAGTATGACGCAGCCGAGACGGGGAGGTCCTCATGGAGGTCACAGGTCTTTGGCCATGTTGCGGCCGGTCTCGGTGAAGCCTAGCTGTTCGTAGAGGCCCGGGCGCCGGTGTTGTGGGCGAAGACGTGCAGACCGATTCTGGTCAGCGCGTTGTCGTGGCACCAGCGCTCGGCGGCCAGCATGATCGCGCGGCCGTAGCCCTGGCGGCGTACGTCGGGTTCGACGGCGACGTTGTAGACGAACGCGGTGTCGTGGGTGACTTTGACCCAGAGGAAACCGACCCGGCGGTCGCCGTCGTAGGCGTACCAGAAATGGTGGTCAGGGGTGGCGGACTCGTCGGGAAGCAGCTGCGCGTAGGTGTCGGCTGCGGTGCGGGCCGCGTCCTGCGCCGACCGGCCCGACGCGGCGACGCTCTGCGCGTAGTGCGCCTCGGCCTCGGCCCGCCATGGCTTGTACTGATCCTCGGTCATCGGCTCCAGCCGTACGCCCGTCATGACGACAATGTACCGAGTTGGCCCGGAGCACACGCCGGGGTTCAGACCGGGTCGTTGTCCTCGGAGGCAAGGCCGAACATGCTCACCCGGCCGCGATGATCGGCGGGGGTGGCGCCGCGGCCGCCGCGGTATGCCAGAGCGGCCCACGACACATCGTCGTCGTGCCAGGGCAATCCCGACAGATCGTGGCCCATCCGGTCACGCTTGCTGCGCAGGTAGCGGAGATTGTGCGGATTGGACCGGACCGGCATCCCGACCCGTCCGAGGATCTCGAGTCCGTAGCCTTCCAGACCGGCGCGTTTGGTGGGGTTGTTGGTCAGCAGCCGCATGCTGCGCACCCCCAGGTCGACGAGGATCTGGGCGCCGATCCCATAGTCCCGGGCGTCGGCCGGCAGGCCCAGCCGAACGTTGGCATCGACGGTGTCCGCGCCGGCGTCCTGCAACTCGTAGGCGCGCAGCTTGTGCAGCAGGCCGATGCCGCGACCCTCGTGCCCACGCAGGTAGATCACCACGCCTCGCCCCTCCCGGGCGACCGCTGCGAGTGCGGCGCTGAGCTGGGCGCCGCAGTCACAGCGTTGCGAGCCCAGCACGTCGCCGGTCAGGCATTCCGAGTGCACTCGGACGAGCACATCCGCGCCGTCCCCGACCTCACCGGTGACCAGCGCCAGGTGCTCGGTACCGTCGAGCAGGCTGCGGTAGCCGAGCGCGCGGAACTTGCCCGCGTCGAGGGGAAGTTCCGCGGTGGCCACCCGCTCGACCTGCTGCTCGCAGCGTCGCCGGTAGCTGATCAGGTCGGCGATCGAGATCAGCAGCAGGTGATGGCGCTCGCAGAACGCGGACAGTTCGGGCAGCCGTGCCATGCTGCCGTCGGCGTTGACGATCTCGCAGATGGCGCCGGCCGGACGTAGCCCGGCCAGCCGCGCCAGGTCCACCGCGGCTTCGGTGTGACCGGCGCGGCGCAGCACCCCGCCCGGCCGGGCCTGCAGCGGAAACACGTGACCGGGACGTGCGATCGCGGTGGCTTCGGTGCTCGGATCGGCCAGCAGCCGGATGGTGCGGGACCGGTCGGCGGCCGAGATTCCGGTGCTGATGCCCTCCCGGGCATCGACGGACACGGTGAACGCGGTCCCCATGCATTCGGTGTTCCGCGCCACCATCGGACCGAGTTCGAGCCGTTCGAGGGCGTCGGACTCCATCGGCACGCAGATCAGGCCGCGGCAATGGGTCATCATGAGCGCCACCAGCTCAGGGGTCGCCAGCTCGGCGGCGAACACCAGGTCGCCCTCGTTCTCGCGGTCCTCGTCGTCGACGACGACCACCGGCCGGCCGGCGGCGATCTCCGCCAAGGCAGCGTCGATAGAAGCGAAGGTGACCATCCAGCCACGGTAGACCTGATGCACCGGGTCGCGTGGCGAACGGTGCCACTGAATGAGATACCAGAGTTGACCCGGGGTACCTCGGCGTGAACAGTGGCCGCAGGGCAGCACGGTCGAGCCCGTCGCCGAACCAGCGTTGTCGAGGAGAGCTATGAGCGTCGATGTTCAACCAGGCACCCGTGCCGATGCCTTCCGGGAGCGGATCGCGGAGATGAAACTGCCGGCGCCGGCACCGGGCCGGGACCGGGTGCTGGCCCGGCTGGGCATGCTGCTCGCGCTGCTGGGCATCGTGCTCGGCGTGGTCGGTTACTTCCTGTCCCACAACACCGACAACCCGCTGAACCAGAACGATGCGCAGATCGTCGCGATGCTGGGTATCGCGTGCGCGGTGACGGGGTCCGGGGTGTTCCTGCGCTACTCCTTCGCGCAGTTCCTGCGGGTGTGGCTGCTCCGCCTGATCGTCGAGCAGCGGGAGCAGCAGGAGAAGTAACTCGCCGTCCCGCCTTCGACGGGTCCCGCCTGGTGGCACAAGGCCACCCGAGGCGGCGGTGACCGGCCGTACGGTCGGCCGATGGAATCCACCTACGCGGCGATCGCCAGGCTCGTGTACACCTACGCCGAACGGCTGGACAGCGGCGACCTCGCGGGCATGTCCGGCCTGTTCAGCCAGGCGACCCTGCGCATCTCCAGCCCCAGCGGCATCGTCACCTTCACCGGCTCGGACGAGGTGCACGACGCGTTCGCGAACTCGGTTCGCCGCTTCGAGGACGGTACTCCGTCGACGAAGCATGTGACGACCAACCTGATCGTCGACGAGGACCGGGAGGCCGGTACCGCCACCGGGCGGGCCTACTTCACCGTGCTGCAGGCACGGCCGGAGCTGGCGCTGCAGGTGGTGGCGGCGGGCAGCTACCGGGACACGTTCGTCCTGGACGCCGACGGCTGGCGGTTCGCCGATCGGCTGATCCGCATTGAGTTGTCCGGCGACATGAGCTGGCATCTATCGGTCGCGCCGACGGCGTCCTGACCTCGGCCGGTCGCCGTGCCGCTCATTGGGATGTGTTGGTGGACAAGAACACTTCTTGATCGCAGAGTGTCCTGGAGCACCGCGCTGTCGGAGCTCGTCGCGAGGATCCAAGGAGGTCGGGCATGAGCCCGGACGACATGCTGGACAAGGCCCGTGCGTTGGCACCTGTGCTTCGCGAGCGGGCCTTCGACACCGAGAACGCCAGGCGTGTTTCCGACGAGACGATCAACGATCTCAAGTCAGCCGGGTTGTTCCGTGTGCTGCAACCGGCCGTGTACGGCGGCTTCGAGTACGACCCGAAGGTGTTCATGGAGGCGGCGATGATCATCGGCGCTGCCTGCCCCTCCACCGGCTGGGTGTACGCCGTCGTGGGGGTGCACAGCTGGCAGCTGGGGCTCATGCCGCGGCAGGCGCAGGAAGACGTCTGGGGCGCCGACCACGACGTGCTGATCAGCTCCTCGTACACGCCGCGGGGCAAGGTCGAGATCGTCGACGGCGGGTATCGGCTGAGCGGCCGGTGGTCGTTTTCGTCCGGATCCGACCACGCAGAATGGGTGATTCTGGGCGGTGCCGCGACGGAAGCGGACGGCACGGTGCGCCGGCTGTGTTTCCTGGTGCCACGCACCGACTACGTCGTCGACGACGTGTGGCACGTGGTGGGTCTGCGTGGAACGGGCAGCAACGACGTCGTCGTGGACAACGCCTTCGTCCCGCAGCACCGCACCCACCCGTTCACCTCCGGCAGTGTCACCAGCGACTCGCCGATCTACCAGTTGCCGTTCGGGTCGGTGTTCAGCTTCGGGATCACCGCGCCGCTGCTCGGTGCCGCGCAGGGTGCGCTGGACGAGCACATCGCCTGGACCGCCGACCGGGTCCGGATCTCCAAGGGCTCCCGCGTGGCTGAGGAGCCGTTCTCGCAGGCACGGGTGGCCGAAGCCGCCAGCGAGCTCGACGGCGCCCGGCTGCAGATGATGCGCGATCTCGACGAGATGATGGCGTTCGCCCGGGACGGCAAGGAGATCCCGATCGAGTTGCGCGCGCGCAGCCGTCTCGACCAGGTGCGCGCCACCCAACTGGCGGGCTCCGCCGTGGACCGGGTGTTCACCAACTCCGGCGGCCGGGTGCTACACGAACTGAATCCGATCCAGCGGGCCTGGCGCGACATCCACGCCGGAAGCCTGCACAACAGCAATGTCGCCGAACCGATCCTGATGGCCTACGGTGCCATGCAGTTCGGGCTGTCCATCGCCGATCAGGGCATTTGAGCTAGTCGTTCAGCTAGTCGTTCATAGATCACGTGGCCACGCATCCGTGCGGCCGGTACACGTGAACATCCTCGCGGCCGGATAGGGCCGCTCAGCCGGGCCTTCGCGGTATCCCGCGCGGACAAGTCCGCCGGAGTTGCGTGGGTGCCGGGCCGCACCGGATCCCCGGTGCTCACGGGGCGATCGCGCACCTGGAGTGCGAGCTCGAAGCCGTCCACCCGGGCGGAGACCACGACATCGTGATCTGCGGCCCGGTCATCGCCGGCGAGGACTCTTCGCCGGCACCACCGCTCTCATTCCGCAGCACCTACGGAACCTTCGAGGGCTGAAGACGCGAAAGGAACCTGACCGATGGCAGGCATACAGAGTATGCGCCCCCCGCGGAGCTGGAGTGCCGAGACCGACGTGGTCGTGGTCGGGTCGGGGTTCGCGGCGTTCGTCGCGGCCTCGATCGCACGCGGGCGCGGCTGCGAGGTGGTGATGCTGGAGGCCGACGATGAGGTCGGCGGCATGATGCGGATCTCGTCGGGGGAGTACTGGGTTCCCAACAACCCGAAGATGCGCGAGGCCGGCATCGCCGACCCCAAGGAGGACTGTCTGCGGCTGATGGCCCGGCTGTCCTACCCGTCCCGTTACGACCCGAACTCCAGCACCCTCGGCATCCCGGCGCGGGCGTACCGGATGTTCGAGACGTACTACGACATCGCGTCCGTCGCCACCGAAGAGCTCGACAAGATCGGCGCGATGGGTTCGGTGTTCAGCGACGGCGTGACCCCGGATGCGGTGTTCAACCCGCAGGGTCACATCGAGTACCACAGCGAACTGCCGGAGAACAAGGTGGAGTACGGCCGCGCCATGATGGCCGACACCGGCGGGATCCACGGTCCCGGGCAGGGGCAGGCCACCGTCGACCTGCTCTACGCGCACAGCCAGCGTGCCGGTATCGAGGTGCGCACCGGACACCGGGTGGAGCGGGCCTTCGTCAACGACGCCGGTGAGGTTGTCGGGGTCGCCGCGAGCACCGCACTGGGCACTGTCACGGTGCGCGCCCGCAAGGCGGTGATCTTCGCGAGCGGTGGCTTCTTCCACGACGAGCAGCTGCGCACGGAGAAGCTGCGCGGCACGGTGTGGGGCGCGACCGCACCGAAGACCAACACCGGTGTGTTCCTGCGCATCGCGCAGCAGCTCGGCGCCATGACCGAGAACATCGACAGCGTCTGGTGGGGCCAGATGGCGATCGAGGAGGTGCGCGAGACCCAGCGGTCAGACTCGATGGCATTCTGGTTGTACGGCGACAGCATGGTGCTGGTGAACCGGCACGGCGTACGCGTCGTCAACGAGAAGGCGCACTACAACGAGCGCGGGCGGATCCACACCGTCTACAACGCGACCACCAAGGCGTACGAGAACAACGTGCTGTTCCAGGTGTACGACGACGCGCTGGCGAAGAACCCCGAGATGGGCGTGAAGTACCCCGTGCCGTACCCGGGTCAGCCTTGGGACCTGGTGGTCTCCGGCGACACCTGGGAGGAGCTGGCCGAGGCGATCGACGAGCGGCTGGCCAAGCTCGCCAGCGAAACCGGTGGCCTGCGGCTGGCGCCGGGCTTCGCGGCGAGCCTCGCCGAGACGGTGGCGCGGTTCAACACCTTCGCGGAGAGCGGGCACGACGAGGACTTCGGTCGCGGCGACGCGCCGGGCGAGCGCGGGTACAGCGTGCTCGGACTGACCCGTGGCGTCAACCGGACCATGTACCCGTTCGCGTCGACCGGGCCGTACCACGCGATCCTGATCGGCGCGGCGGCTTTCGACACCAACGGCGGACCGTCGATCAACGAACGGGCGCAGGTCATCGACACCGACGCCGAACCGATTCCCGGCCTGTACGGCACCGGGAACTGCGTCGGATCACCAGCGCACGGCGCGTATTGGTCCGGCGGCGCGACGCTGGGCAACGCCCTGGTGTGGGCATACCAGGCCGGCGTGTACGCCGCCGCCGAACCGGTCAAGGAGGCATGAGCATGGCTGACGGACGTTTCGCGGGGAAGGTGGTCCTGGTCACCGGGGCCGCTCGGGGGCAGGGCGCGGCTGAGGCGCGCCGGTTCGCCGCCGAGGGCGCCACGGTGATCGGCTGCGACGTGCACGACAGCGCGGAGATCGGTGACGGTGTCGGCTACGTCCGGCTCGACGTGACCTCGCGAGCGGCCTGGGCGGGTGTGGTCGCCGACCTCGTCGCGGAGCACGGCCGCCTCGACGTCCTGGTCAACAACGCCGGCATCGGTGTGATGGAAACGCTGGCCACCGTCACGCCCGAGGACTGGTCCCGGGTGATGGCGGTGAACCTCGACGGTGCCATGTACGGGATGCAGGTGTGCGCACCGGCGATGCGGGACTCCGGCGGGGGCGCGATCGTGAACACCATTTCGGCGGCGGCCTTCTACGGCTTCGCGCTGCCGGCGTACAACGCCAGCAAATGGGCGCTGCGGGGGCTGACCAAGACGGCCGCGCTGGAGTTCGTCGGCTGGGGTGTGCGGGTGAACGCGGTCCATCCCGGGCTTGTCACCTCGCCGATGTCCGACGGCGCCGCGGAGATGACCGAGAAGATCCGGCTGGCCACCCCGATGCGCCGGGGTGCCACGCTGGAGGAGATCGCGGCGCTGGTCGCGTTCCTCGCCTCGGACGAGGCGTCCTTCATCACCGGCTCGGATTTCGTCATCGACGGCGGCCTGCTCGCGGCCGGCGCGATGGGCGAAGTGTCCTACGACTTCGGCTCATGAGCCGCGGCGATCGGAACTGAGCGATGCGGCTGCGAACCCTGGGCCGGGACGGGCCTTCCGTCTCGGCCATCGGGCTGGGCTGTATGGGCCTGGTCGACGGCTATTTCGGCACGGTCTCGGCCGATCAGGCCACCCGGGCGGTGCATCGAGCGCTTGACCTGGGAATCACGCTGTTCGACACTGCCGACTCGTACGGCGCCGGGGCCGGTGAGGAGCGCCTCGGCGCCGCGCTCGCCGGCCGCCGCGACGGTGTACTGCTGGCCACCAAGGTCGGGCTGGTCGCGAACCCCTCGGCCGCGGGGCGGGTGGTCGACGGACGTCCGGAGCACATCCGGGCCAGTGCCGAGGCCTCGCTCGGCCGGCTCCGGACGGACGTCATCGACCTGTACCAACTGCACCGGGTCGACCCGCAGGTGCCCGTGGAGGAGACTGTCGGGGCGATGGCCACGCTGGTCGCCGAGGGCAAGGTCCGCTTTCTCGGGGTGTCCGAGGTGACGCCGCAGCAGTTGCGCCGTGCGGCCGCGGTGCACCCGCTGGTCTCGGTGCAGAGCGAGTACTCGCTGTTCGAGCGTGGCGTGGAAGCCGGGGTATTGGCCGAATGCAACCGGCTCGGGCCGGCCCTGATCGCGTTCGCGCCGCTCGGCAAAGGGCTGCTGACCGGTCGCCTGCAGAGCGTCACCGGCTTCGCCGACTCGGATCTGCGCTCCCGGCTACCCCGGTTCGGGGGCGATCATCTGCGCCACAACCAGCAACTGGCCGCGACGCTCGGCGAGCTCGCCCGGGCACTGGACATCACCTCCGGTCAGCTCGCGCTGGCCTGGCTGCTCAGCCGCTCCGCCCTGATCCTGCCGATCCCGGGCAGCACGAGCTTCGATCACCTCGCCGAGAACGCCGCCGCCAGCGACATCGACCTGCCGGCCGAGGTGCTGGTCCGCATCGACGCGGTACTCGCCGCCGCCCCGGTGTCCGGCGACCGGTACCCCGAGGGCTGGCGGCTACCGGGCGGCTGAGCGCCGCTCAGCGGCATCGCCGCTGCTGTGGACGGCCGTCCGATTCAAGAGACTGAGCAGCAAGAAAGGAGCGGGAATGGTAGCGGTCATCAACAACGAAGCGATCGAGATCGGCATCGTCGTACGCGATCCGGAGAAAGCGCTCACGTTCTATCGGGACGTGCTGGGCCTTCCGTACCTCGGTGATCTGGAGTTTCCGGGAACACACATGTGGCGGTTCGGGGCCGGCGGTTCGGTGGTGAAACTCCTTGCCCTTGAACCACCGCCACAGGATTCGAATCCACCCGGCACGGTGCCGGCCACCGGATTGCGCTATCTGAGCCTGTTCGTCAGCAATATCGAGGATCTGGTCAACGAGTGCGCGGCCTTCGGCTGCACTATTGCGACACCGGTTACCGAGTTCCGGCCCGGTGCCCGGTTCGCCTTTATCGAGGATCCCGAAGGCAACCGGATCGAATTGCTTGACCTGGCTGGCTTGGCCGCCGCCTAGTGTCTCGTGATCCTGCTGTCGTTACTTCGAGTTGTTGTCGACGAGTTGCTTGATGCTGGTCTGGACCCAGCGGACCTTGGCGAGGAT